>NZ_VZZR01000002.1:0-81536 GCF_009650555.1 Pseudomonas sp. EMN2 | reverse complement strand
GCCCACCACCGATACACAACGTGGCCAGACCTTTCTTGGCATCACGCTTGATCATTTCATGCAGCAAGGTCACCAGCACCCGGCAGCCTGACGCACCAATCGGGTGGCCCAGGGCAATGGCGCCGCCGTTGACGTTGACCTTGGCCGCATCCCACTCCAGCTGCTTGCCCACCGCCAGCGCCTGGGCGGCAAAGGCTTCGTTGGCCTCGATCAGGTCCAGCTCGCCCAGCTGCCAGCCGGCCTTGGCCAGGCAACGCTGGGTAGCCGACACCGGGCCGATGCCCATGATCGCAGGGTCCACGCCGGCACTGGCGTAGGCGGCGATTTTGGCCAGCACCGGCAGGCCCAGGGCCTTGGCTTTGCTGGCGCTCATCAGCAGCACCGCGGCGGCGCCGTCGTTGAGGCTGGAGGCGTTGCCGGCGGTGACGCTGCCGTCCTTCTTGAACGCGGCGCGCAGCTTGCCGAGGGACTCGGCGGTAGTGCCGGCGCGCGGCTGCTCGTCGGTGTCGAACACCAGCGGCTCGCCTTTTTTCTGCGGGATGTGGATCGGGGTGATCTCATCCTTGAAGCGCCCGGCCTCGATGGCCGCCACCGCCTTGCGCTGCGACTCGGCGGCGAAGGCGTCCTGCTGCTCGCGGGTGAGGCCGTATTTTTCCACCAGATTTTCGGCGGTGATGCCCATGTGGTAGTCGTTGAAGGCATCCCACAGGCCGTCGGTGATCATGCTGTCGACTAGCTGGCCATGGCCCATGCGTTGGCCGGTGCGGGCCGAAGGCAGCACGTAGGGCGCCAGGCTCATGTTCTCCTGGCCGCCGGCGATCACCACTTCAGCGTCGCCGCAGCGGATGGCCTGGGTAGCCAGGTGCAGGGCCTTGAGGCCCGAGCCGCAGACTTTGTTCAGGGTCAGCGCCGGCACTTCATAGGGCAAGCCGGCCTTGACCGCGGCCTGGCGGGCGGGGTTCTGCCCGGCGCCGGCAGTGAGCACCTGGCCGAGGATCACTTCGTCGACCTGGGCCGGGTCCAGCTGGGTCTGGGCCAACAACTGGCGGATCACCGCAGCGCCCAGCTCGACAGCGGACAGGTTGGCCAGCGCCCCTTGGAAACTACCGATGGCAGTGCGGGTGGCGGCGACGATGACGACTTCGTTCATTGTTGTTCTCCGGGGTACGCTCATGATCGCCACAGCATCCCTGCCGGGCGCTGATTTGAGAAGTTTGTTTTTCTTTGCCATTGATCCGAAATTCAAATGAATGAACAGCGGCGGGCCACGCCTGCGCTGGGCGCAACTAAGCTTGGCATCAGCTTCGGGGGACAGTGTTTGCCAACCACCAGATCGGAGCTTCCTGCCATGCGCTACTCAGTGATTGCCATCACCCTGCTGCTCGCCAGCGCCACCAGCTACGCCAGGACCGAATGCACCACGGCCGACCGCAGCACCTGGCAGGATGCCGACAAGTTCCAGGCCCAGCTCAAGGAGCAGGGCTACAAGATCAACAAGTTCCAGATCACCAAGGGCAACTGCTACGAGATCTACGGTTTCGACAAGGACGGGCGCAAGGTCGAGATCTACCACGACCCGGTCACCGGCAAGGCGATCAAGAGCGAGATCCATAAGTGACCGCCAGCGTGCGCCTGTGGGACCCGTTGCTGAGGTTGTGCCACTGGTCCCTGGCGCTGGTGTTCTTTGCCGATTATTTCTTCAACGAGGCCGGTGACGACTGGCACCAGTGGCTGGGCTACTACGGCGGTGCGTGCCTGGTGCTGCGCATTGCCTGGGGGTTTGTTGGGCCGCGCAGTGCGCGCTGGACGGACTTCTGGCCCACGCCTACGCGGTTGAAGGTGCATGCGCTGGCGCTTTGGCGTGGCGAGCGCTTTCACCGCATGGGGCATACGCCGATCGGCGCGCTGGTGATGGTGCTGATGATGACCGGCATCGCCAGCCTGGGCGTGACCGGCTGGATGATGCTGGAGGTGGATGCCCTGTGGGGCGCCGAATGGCTGGAGACGCTGCACAGCTGGCTGGCCGACGCGGTGCTGGCGCTGGTTGGCGTGCACCTGCTGGCGGCGCTGGTGGAGAGTGTGCGGCTGAGGGAGAACCTGCCGTTGTCGATGGTGACCGGGCGGCGGCGCTCGCCCGAGGATCCTTGAAAGGCTGGGGGCCATCGCGGGGCAAGCCCGCTCCCACGCACCGCCGCTCCCACGCAAGCATCACTATGACTGTGGGCTGCCCCCAAGGGTTGGATTGGTGTCCAACTTATTGGAGGCGATGCTTACGTGGGAGCGGGCTTGCCCCGCGATGATCGTGCCTACACCGCCGGGCACTGGTTGGTAACGCAATGGATGCCGCCGCCACCCGCCGCAATCGCATCGATATCCAGCTGCACCACCGTGCGCCCCGGATACAACTTCACCAGCAACGCCCGGGCCTTCTCATCGGCACTGCGATCACCAAACTGCGGCGCGATCACCGCGCCATTGATCACGAAGTAGTTGATGTACCCCGCGGCAAAGTCCGGGTTGCCCTTGCTGAACTTGTTGCTGCGCGGTTTCAACGGCGGCGACATCGTATGCACCTGCAACTTGCGCCCATCGGCGTCGGTGGCGTTCTGCAGAATTTCCAGGTGCTTGCGGGTCACCGCGTGGTCGTAGGAATCCGGGTCGTTGTCCAGGTTCGCCACCACCACGCCGGGCGCCGCGAAGCGCGCATAGAAGTCCACGTGGGCATCGGTGATGTCCTTGCCCTTGATGCCCGGCAACCAGATGATTTTGCGCAGCCCCAGGCGCGCCTTCAGCTCCTCTTCGACCTCGGCCTTGCTCCAGTCGGGGTTGCGGTTGCGGTTGATCCAGCTGCTTTCGGTCATGATCCCGGTGCCGTGGCCGTCCACTTCGATGCCGCCGCCTTCGCCCACCAGCTCGCTGCGCTGGTACTGGGCACCGGCCAGCTTGGCCACCCGCGCCGCCAGCTTGGCGTCGTACCGGTGCTGCTGCTTGCCGCCCCAACCGTTGAAGTTGAAGTCCACCGCGCCCAGCGCGCCATCGTCGTCCAGCACCAGGTTGGCGCCGATGTCGCGCATCCAGATGTCGTCCAGCTCGGTTTCGACATAGGTGATGTTGTGGTTGCCGCACTCTTCCTCGGCGATATCGCGTTCGCTGGCGCGGCAGAACACCGTCACCGGCTGGTAGGCGGCGATGGCCCGGGCGATACGGCCCAGCGCGGCCTGCACGTCTTCGGTGAAGTCTTCCCAGATGGCATCCTGGGCGCCGAAGGCTATGTAGGCGCACTGCTGCTTTTCACCCTCGTCGGGCATGAACCAGCGGCCGGCCTCGGCAGCGCGGGCGCTGCCCAGGGGCAGGCCGAAGCTGGCGACGGCGCTGACGCCGGCGACCACGCTGAGCTGTTGAAGGAAGGTGCGGCGAGTGGGCATGGGGTCAGTCCTGTGCAGTCTTGAAACGGGTCCAGACACGCATGCGCGCACGCATGTCGGCCTGGGGGATGTCCTTGCCGGGGATCAGCCGGGCATAGGTAGCTTCGTCAAGGTAGATATCGGGGTTGTCGCGCAGCCGGGCGTCCACCAGTGGGCGCGCCTTGGCGCTGGAGGTGGGGTAACCGGTGGTGCTGCTGATCGCGGCCATGTTCTCCGGGCGCATGACGAAGTTGATGAAACGATAGGCGTACTCGGGGTGCTTGGCGTCGGCGGGGATGGCCATGGTGTCCATCCACACCGTGGTGCCTTCGCGGGGCACGCGGTACTGGAAGTCGATGGCCTTGCCGGCGGCTTCGGCGGTGCGCTGGGCCTGGATCACGTCGCCGCTGTAGCCCAGCGACAGGCAGATGTTCTGGTTGACCAGCTCGGTCACCGGTTGCGACTGCAGCTTTTTCACATAGGGGCGGATGCCCTTGAGCAGTTCGCTGGCGGCGGCCAGGTCTTCGCGCTTGGCGCTGCGCGGTTCGCGGCCCAGGTAGTGCAGCACCACGGCCAGCACTTCGTCGGGCGAGTCGATCATCGAGATGCCGCAGTCGGCGAACTTGGCCGCCAGCTCCGGCTTGAACAGCAGGTCGAGGCTGTTCAGCGGGGCGTCGGGCATGCGCTCGCGGATCTTCTTCGCGTCCATGGTCAGGCCGATGGTGCCCCAGGTGTAGGGCACGGTGGCCTGGCTGGCCTTGGGGTACTGGTCGTGCAGTTTGCGCAAGCTGGGGTCGATGTCGTCCAGCGCGGTCAGCTGGCTGCGGTCGAGCTTCTGCAGGCTGCCGGCGCGCATCAGCCGTTCGGCCACGGTGTCGCCGGGGAACACCAGGTCGTAGCCGCTGCGCCCGGACATCAGCTTGGCTTCCAGTACCTCGCTGCCGTCCATGACGTCGTAGATCACCGGGATACCGGTTTCGGCGGTAAAGCGCTTGAGCGTGTCTTCGGCGAAATAGTCGGCCCAGTTGTACAGGCGCAAGGCCTCCTGGTCGGCCTGGGCGAGGCCGGCGCAGGCCGCCAGCGCGGCGATGGCCAGCAGTTGTGATGGACGGCGTGGCATGGTCAGGCCCTCTCGGTTTGAGGTGTGCGGCCGTCGAGGGTCATCAGCGGCGCGTACAGGTCGGGGCGGCGGTCACGGTAGACGCCCCAGCTCAGGCGGTCCTCGCGCATCTGCGCCAGGTCCAGGTCGTGCAGCCACACGCCACTGCTGGCGCGGTCGGCTTCGGCGAGCAGGGCGCCTTTGTGGTCGCAGATGAACGACGAGCCGTAGAAGCGCATCGACAGGCTGCTGTCACTCTTGGCCACTTCCTCGCCGACCCGGTTGGCGGCGACCACCGGCAGCAGGTTGGCGGCGGCGTGGCCGCGCATGGCGATTTGCCAATGATCGCGCGAATCCAGCCCGGCGGCGCCGGGCTCGGAGCCGATGGCGGTGGGGAACAGCAGCACTTCGGCGCCCATCAGCGCCAGGCAGCGGGCGGTCTCGGGGAACCACTGGTCCCAGCAGATGCCGACGCCCAGGCGGCCGAAGGCGGTGTCCCAGACCTTGAAACCGGTGTCGCCGGGGCTGAAGTACTCCTTCTCCTGGTAGCCGATGGCGTTGGGGATATGGCTCTTGCGGTACACCCCCAGCAGCGTGCCGTCGGCGTCGGCCACGGTCAGCGAGTTGAAGAAGGCGTTGCCGGCGCGCTCGTACCAGCTCAGTGGCAGCACCACGCCCAGCTCCTTGGCCAGGGCGGCGAAGCGGCGCAGCAGCGGGCTGTCGTGGTAGTCCTCGGCCAGGGCCTGGTGGCTGTGGCACTGCTCGATGCAGAAGTACGGCGTGGCGAACAGCTCCTGCAGCAGGATCACCTGGGCGCCGTCTGCGGCGGCCTGGCGTACCAGTTGCTCGGCGCGGTCGAGGTTGCCGGGCACATCCCAGCTGCAGGCCATCTGGGTGGTGGCGATGCGCAGGGTGCTCATGGGCGCTCTCCTTGCAGCGGCCAGGCCGGCTGCTGCTGGGTGATGCAGTGGATGCCGCCGCCGCCGTGGGCGATATGGTCGATGCGCACCGGCACCACTTCGCGGCCGGGGAAGGCATGGGCGAGCTGATCGGCGGCGGCCTGGTCGGCGTCGATGCCGTAGGCCGGCATGATCACCGCGCCGTTGGCCAGGTAGAAGTTGGTGTAGGAGGCGCAGAACACCTCGGCCTCGGTGTCCACGGCCGCCGTGGCCTCGTAGAGGTCGAGCAGCTCGAATTTGCGGCCTTGGGCGTCGCTGGCCAGCTCCAGTGCACGGCGGTTTTCGCGGACCACTTCGGCGTACACCGAACCCTGGTCATGGGTGGCATCCACCAGCAGCACGCCGGGGCGGGCGAAGGCGCACACGCCATCGACATGGCCGTCGGTCATGTCACCGGTCACGTACTGCGGATCGCCCGGCAGCCAGATGGTCTTGCGGATGCCCAGCAGGCGGGCGAAGCAATCCTCGAACTCGGCCTTGCTCAGGCCCGGGTTGCGGTTGGGGTTGAGCAGCACCGATTCGGTGGTGATCAGCGTGCCTTCACCGTCCACATGAATGGCGCCGCCTTCGTTGCACAGCGGGGTGCTGAAGCCTTCGAGGCCGAGCTGGTCGAGGATGCGCCGGGCCAGGCTGCGGTCCTTGCCGTGTTCGGACTTGTTGCCCCAGGCGTTGAAGCGCCAGCTCAGGCCGGCCACGCCTTGCTGCGGGTGGACCAGGAAGCTCGGCCCGCTGTCGCGGCACCAGCTGTCGTCCACGGCCAGCTCGATCAGCTCGATGCCAGGGCCGCACAGGTCGCGGGCGGTGGCCATGGCGGATGGATCGACCACCATTTTCACCGGCTCGAAGCGGGCAATAGCGGCGGCCACTCGGGCGTAGTCGCGCTGCACATCGGCCAGGGTCACGCCCCAGCCCGATTCCCAAAGCGGTTGGTTGTGCGGCCAGATCATCCAGGTGGCGGCGTGGCGGGCCCATTCGGCAGGCATGCGCCAGCCGCTGTCGTGGGACAGGGTCATAGTGAACTCCGATCTATTAGGGATTTTTATCAACGAAGCCCGCCGTCGCGGGTGTTGGTGCCAATGTTATGGCTGGGAAGTTGGGGCGACAAACGATAGATTTAGCGTATTTCTGATCAGTCAGGCTTATCAGCATGCTCAAGCATTGGCCCCCGCTCAACGCCCTGCGCGGTTTCGAAGCCGCTGCCCGCCTGGGCAGTTTCCACAAGGCCGCCGAGGCCCTGAACCTCACCCAGTCGGCCATCAGCCAGCAGATTCGCAGCCTGGAAAGCTACCTGGAGCAACCGCTGTTCCACCGCACCGGGCGCAGCGTCAGCCTTACCGATGCCGGGCATGATCTGCTCAGCACCACCCAGACCTTGCTGCAGCAACTGGCGGTGGGCATCCGCCGGTTGGACCAGTACCGCAAGCCCAACCAACTGGTGGTCAACACCACCCCGGCGTTCGCTCGGCACTGGCTGCTGCCGCGCCTGGGGGATTTTCACCAGCGTTATCCAGAAGTGGACCTGTGGCTGTTCACCAGCTTCGAGGTGCCGGACATGGCCAGCGAGACCATCGACCTGGCGATCCGCGATGACATTGGCGCCCAGGCTGAATGCAGCTTCAGTGTGTTGCACCAGGACCTGCTGTACCCGGCCTGCCATCCGGACCTGGCCGAGCAGGGGCGCACCACCTTGCATGGCGAGCGGGAGATGGACTGGAGCCACTGGCAGGTCGAAGGCGGCGAGGATGTCGGGCAGCAGGGCAAGGGGCTGAATTTTTCCGACCCGGGGTTGCTGCTGGAGGCGGCGGGCGAGGGGCTGGGGATTGCCCTGGTCAGCCAGCTGCTGGCACAGCGCTTGGTGGAGCAGGGGCGTTTGCAGGCGTTGTCTGCCCAGCGTGTGCGTGGGCCGGCGTGGAGTTGCCTGGTGCATCGCGACAGCCAGGATGACCCGCAGGCGCGGCGCTTTCTGGAGTGGTTGAAGGGGGGACTGGTGCAGGATTGATGGCCCTATCGCGGGGCAAGCCCGCTCCCACGCCAACCTTGCGTTTGCAGGTATAGCGTGGGAGCGGGCTTGCCCCGCGATAGGGCCGCTGGTGTTTTGCAACGATCCGATCACCCCGTAATATGTGTCGGATATCCCACGAGGGTAGTCTCACCCTCTAGATCAAACGGCAGCGCCCCAAATCCGGCCGCTGCCCCAGCCTAAACCTGACGAGGTACAGACATTGGCCATCATTCATCCCAAGGTTCGCGGTTTCATCTGCACCACGACTCACCCAAAGGGCTGCGAGCTCAACGTCCGTGACCAGATCGAAGCCACCCGCAAGCTGGGCGTGCGCGAGGATGGTCCGAAGAAAGTCCTGGTGATCGGCGCCTCCAGCGGCTACGGCCTGGCCGCCCGCATCACCGCGGCATTCGGCTTCAAGGCCGACACCCTGGGCGTGTTCTTCGAAAAGCCGGGCACCGAGACCAAGGCCGGCACCGCCGGCTGGTACAACGCCGCCGCCTTCGACAAGTTCGCCAAGGCCGAGGGCCTGTACAGCAAGTCGATCAACGGTGACGCCTTCTCCGACGAAGCCCGCGCCAAGGTCATCGAGCTGATCAAGAACGAAATGGGCGGCCAGGTCGATCTGGTCATCTACTCCCTGGCCTCGCCGGTGCGCAAGCTGCCGCAGACCGGTGAAGTGATCCGTTCGGCGCTCAAGCCGATTGGCCAGCCGTACAAGTCGACCGCCATCGACACCAACAAGGACACCATCATCGAGGCCAGCATCGAGCCGGCCACCGAGCAGGAAATCGCCGATACCGTCACCGTGATGGGCGGCCAGGACTGGGAACTGTGGATCGATGCCCTGAACGCCGCTGGCGTGCTGGCGCCGCAGGCCCGCACCGTGGCCTTCAGCTACATCGGCTCTGACATTACCTGGCCGATCTACTGGGACGGCGCGCTGGGCAAGGCCAAGCAGGACCTGGACGAAACCGCCCAGCGCCTGGGCAAGAAAGTCGGCGGCAGTGCCAACGTTGCGGTGCTGAAGTCGGTGGTTACCCAGGCTAGCTCGGCGATCCCGGTGATGCCGCTTTACCTGTCGATGGTCTTCAAGATCATGCAGGAGAAGGGTATTCACGAAGGCACCCAGCACCAGCTGGACCGCATGTTCCGTGACCGCATGTACCGTGCGGACGGTGCGCCGGCTGCACTGGACGACGAAGGTCGTCTGCGTCTGGACGACTGGGAACTGCGTGATGATGTGCAGGACGCCTGCCGTGCCATGTGGCCGAAGGTGACCACCGAGAACCTGTTCGAGCTGACCGACTACGCCGGTTACAAGAAGCAGTTCCTCAACCTGTTCGGTTTCGAGCGCGCTGACGTCAACTACGACGAAGACGTGGCCACCGATGTGAAGTTCGACTGCATCGAGCTGTAATCGCGTTTGACCCCATCGCGGGGCAAGCCCGCTCCCACGCCAAGCTCGTGGGAGCGGGCTTGCCCCGCGATGCGGATTGTCAGGCCAGGCGCGCCAAAGGCTGCGCGGCAAACTTCACCCCCGCCAGCCCATGCTTGATCAGCGCACGGATATTGCCATGGTCACTGCCCTCGGGCGTGGCCACCACGCTGCGGTAGTGCTCGCCAAAGGCCAGCAGCGCTTCCTGGTCGCTCAAGCCTTCCAGCAAGGCCAGGCCCAGGGTCTTGCACGAACCTTCGTTCTGCCCGGCAGCGTTGTGCACGTCACCGTTGTCGAAGGCCTGTGGCTGGTAGCTGTAATTCGCGGCGATGAACGCCAGGGTGTCGGCAAACACATGTTCGCCGCTGGCGAGGCTGCTGCGCAGGGTGTTCAGGTCAGTCACGGGGTTTTCCTTGTTCGAACGCCGCCTGTTGCTCGGCGCTGGCTTCTTTCTGGTATTGAGCTTTCCACTCGGCGTAGGGCATGCCGTACACCGCTTCACGGGCGTCGTCCATGCTCAGGTCGACCTGGCGCTCGTCGGCGGCGGCCTTGTACCACTTGGACAGGCAGTTGCGGCAAAAGCCGGAGAGGTTCATCAGGTCGATGTTCTGCACGTCGGTGCGCTTTTGCAGATGGTCGACCAGGCGCCGGAACGCGGCGGCTTCGAGTTCGAGCTGTTGCTGGGGAGTCATGGCGGTCTCTCAGGTCATGCGGTTCTTCAGATGGCGGCCACCGTTGATGACCACCTGGCTGCCGGTGCTGTACTGGCTGTGCAGCAGGAACAGCACGGCGTCGATCAGTGGGCGGGCGCCGGGTTCGAACTCCAGCAGGGCTTTTTTCAGTGTCTGCTGGCGATAGTGCTCGTCGCCACCCTCCTTGAGGATCAGCAGGCCCGGCAGGATACCGTTGACGCGCACCGTGGGCGCGTACTTTTCGGCGAACGACAGCACCATGTTCTGCAGCGCGGCCTTGGTCGCGGCATAGCCGATATGGCTCTTGCTGCCGCGCGAAGAGGTCTCGTCGCAGATATGGATGATGTCGGCCTTGTCCACCTTGCCCAGCAGCTCACCCAGCGCCAGGTTGAGGTGGTAGGGCGCCTCGACGTGCAGGCGGAACATGGTGTCGAGGTTGTCCAGGCCGTCGTCGAGCCACAGCGAGGCGTTGTGGATGATCGCGCGCAGGCCGTCGTAGTGGTTGTGCAGGTGGTCGATCAGGGCCTGGCGGTCGTCGGCGTTGGTGAGGTCGGCCTGGAACTGCTGGATGTTCGGGTGCGCCGCCTGTGCATTGAGGCTGCGGCTGGCGCTGACCACCGTATGGCCGGCCTGGGCCAGCTCCAGTGCCAGGGCCAGCCCGACACGCTGGCTGGCACCGGTAATGAGGATAGGGCTGTTCATGTTCGGGGCGGTCTGTCATCTGTCCGTGCGTGATGCCCCAGCATACCCGAACTGCACCGCCTTGCGAGCCCGTGCCTCAGCGGCTGCGCAGGCCCTCGGCACGGTCTGCGGCCGAGCGTGGCGCGGCGTTCAGCCAGCCGGCCAGCAGGCGGGTCGACAGCGGGATGAACAGGTACACCATGAGCGGCGTCAGGGCCAGGGTGCTGAGCAGCACCCGCGGCAGCAGGTCGAGCGGCGCGAGCCAGTGGCCGAACAGCAGGTTGAACAGCAACGAGACCGGGAAGAACGCCAGCCAGATGGCCGTGGCCTGCTTCCAGCGCGGCGGTTTTTGCACCATGTTGGTGCCGAACCAGTCGTCGATGCCGCTGACGCGCCTCTCTTTGGGGCGTTCGAACAGGCCGTCACCGCGCTGCAACCAGGTGCGACGCGAGGCCGAATGCTCCCAGGCGTGCAGCGTTTGCTCATTGGTAAAGCGGAAGATGATCTGGAAATCATCGCCTTCGGCAGGCGGGGCGAGGATGCCTGAGCCCAGGTAGCCGGGGAAGTCGGTGGCGAGCTGTTCGCCTTCGTGCAGCCAGGCCAGCAGGTCCTGGTAGCGGCCATGGGCGGCGCGGCGCGACACCATCAAGGTGACGGGGTGGGTAGACATCGTGTATCTCCTGGCGACGGGGCTGGCGGGTAGCCGGCCCCTTGGCATGCGGCCCGGGGTGGTGGGCGGCGCAGGCATGCTTGCAAGAATCGGGCGCGGATTATCGCCGATCGATCATGACCCGTCAGTTTCAACGGGCGGACGCTCGTCAGAAGTTGGCTTGGGCGTGCAGTTCGGGGTGAGCCTGCCGATGGGCCTGAAGAATGTACTCACGCAGGCGCTCGATCTCTTCGGCCGGCGTGTGCGACAGGTCGTAGGCGGCAAGCCTCGGGCCGATGCGCCGGCGCAACACGCCGTGCAGGCCGATCGGCGGGATGTCCTCGGCGGCGAAGTGCAGCTCGAAATGCGCCGGCGCCTTGCTCTGCCCGTGGATTTCCACCAGCACGCCCTTGAACGAGATATCCCGTACCCACAGGTCGCTGGCCTGGTGGTGGTCGTCGAGCAAGGCCGCCGGTTGCTCCAGCGACAGGCGCCACGGTCGCAGCATAGGGCCGTCTTCGTAGATGTCCGGTGAACCCAGCTGCAGGTGCAGGGCGTGGAACTCGTCTTCGACCAGTTGCAGGGGGAAGCTCAACTGCTGGTTGTTGAAGCTGGCCTGCAGCGTGACCTGTTCATTGGCCACCAGGCGGGTGAGCAGGTCCTTCAGCCGACGGTCGCCATTGACCAGCAGGCTCGACATGGGGTCGGCCAGGTTCAACTGCGGCGAGTGCTGCATGTTCTGGATGAAATCCAGCTCGTCCTGGGAGAGAAGGGCGTCTGCTTGCATGGTCGAACTCGAGGAAGCGATCGGTAATGGCGATTACGTCAAGGGGGTGGACAGTGGCTTATGCGTTTGGTTCAGGTCACTGGTCGGATTGTTTGCGCGGCTGTGACTTTAGCGGTAGGCGGCCTTTTGCCACTGTCGGGTGCTAGTATCCTACGCTTTCACTCAGTTTCGGAATCCTCACCTGATGAAAGTCGCCATTATTTCCGGTTCGGTCTATGGCACCGCCGATGAAGTCGCCCGTCATGCGGTGTCGCTGCTCAACGCTGCTGGCCATGAAGCCTGGCATGCAGGCCGTGCCACCCTGCAGGATATCGAGGGCTTTGCCCCGCAGGCCTTGCTGGCGGTGACCTCGACCACCGGCATGGGCGAACTGCCCGACAACCTGATGCCGCTGTACAGCGTCATTCGCGATGTGCTGCCCGCCGCCTGGCGTGGCTTGCCGGGTGCCGTGATTGGCCTGGGCGACTCCAGCTACGGCGATACCTACTGCGGTGGTGGCGAGCAGCTTCGTGAGCTGTTTGCCGAGCTGGGCGTGCGTGAGGTGCTGCCGATGCTGCGCCTGGATGCCAGCGAAACCGTGACCCCGGAGGCCGATGCCGAGCCGTGGCTGGCAGAGTTTGCCGCTGCCATTCAGGGCTGAATGCCATCGCGGGGCAAGTCGCAGCGGCGCACCGCCGCTCCCACGCCCCTGAACCTGCATTACGTGGGAGCGGGCTTGCCCCGCGATGGCGTTCAGCTGTGCTCTCGCAATAAAGCCAACCACGCCTGGGCGGCCCGTGACAGGTACGCCCCGCGCCGCCAGATGAAGGCGATGTCCCACCGCAGGTCGCCCGGCGCGCGCAATGGCAAACGCACCACCCCGGGCCGCTCCAGGCCCCGCGCGACCACCCGCGGCAGCAGCACCACCCCTTGGCCCGCCGCCACCAACGAGGCAAGGAAATCCGCCTGGCCACTGCGCCCGCCTTCCTTCGGGGTAAAGCCTACCTGCTGGCAAGCGCTGAGCAGCCGGTCATTGAGCATGAAGCTGCGTTGATACAGCAGGAACGGCGTATCGGCCAGTTGCGCCAGATCGACCTCGGCCTGGCCCGCCAGGGCATGCTCGGCGGGCAGCAGGGCATCCAGCGGCTCATTGCAGAAGGGTTGGTAGTCGAACGCCGGGTCGCTCGGCGTCAGGCTGCCGCCCAGCTCCAGCTCGCCGCTCTTCACCGCCTGCTCGACCATACGGCTGCCGCCTTCGAGCAGTTGCACGGAAATCTGCGGGTAGCGCCGCCGGTACTCGGCGAACAACCCGGCAAACAGTGCATCACTGCCCAGCAAGGGCAGGCCCAGGCGCAGCTCGCCACGGGCCATCTGGCCAAGGTCGTCCAGCTCGTTGAGCAGTTCCTGGCGCTGGCGCAGCAACACTTCACCACGCTCCAGCACGATGCGCCCGGCGGCGGTCAGCAGCAGCTGCGAACCCTGGCGCTCGAGCAATGGCTGGCCGATGGCCTGTTCCAGCTGGGCGACCTGCTTGCTCACTGCCGACTGGCTGATGTGCAGGGTGCCCGCGGCCTGGGTGAAGCCACCCCGGTGAACCACTTCGATGAAGCTGCGCAGCTGTTTGAATTCCATGCTATGGATTCCAATATGGAATGGCGAGCAGTCTAACAATTCGCTTTTGGCCTTTGCGACCGACTTTTAAACTGGGCACGTTGTCGAGGACCCTGCCCATGAACCCTGCATTACTGAAAAAAACCTGCCGCCTGCTCGTTGAGCTGGCGGTGCTGCTGGCCTTGTTCCTGATCGGCGGCCAGCTCGCGGCCTGGCTGGGCTGGCCGATCCCCGGCGGGGTGATAGGCCTGGCGCTGCTGCTCATGCTGTTCGCCACAGGCCTGTTAAAGCCCGCCACCCTGCAATTGGGTGCCGGCTGGCTGATGGCCGAGATGCTGTTGTTCTTCATCCCCGCGCTGATGAGCCTGTTGGACTACGGCAGCCTGTTGCGCAGCGAAGGCTGGCGCATCCTGCTGGTGATCGCGGTAAGTACCCTGCTGGTGATGGTGGTCACCGCCACGACGGTCGAACTGGTGTGTCGCTGGAGGCTGCGCCATGAACCCTGAAGCCAAGTCATTGTTCTGGCTCGCGCTCACCCTGGCCGCCTATGTGGGCAGCCGCTGGCTGTACCGGCGCAGTGGGCGCTACCTGCTGTCGCCGCTGATCCTGGTGCCGACGTTGCTGCTGGCGGTGGCCGTGCCGCTGCACACCGCCTACGCCGAATACGCGCGCAACACCCATTGGCTGATGGGCGTGCTGGGCCCGGTGACGGTGGCCTTCGCCGTGCCGATCTGGCAGCAGCGGGCACTGTTGGCGCGGCACTGGCCCGCGTTGCTGGTGGGCATGCTGGCCGGCAGCGTCGCCTCGATCGGCAGTTCCTGGGGGCTGGCGCACCTGCTGGCGCTGGACGAGTCGGTCAGCCTGTCGTTGCTGCCACGCTCCATCACCACCCCGTTTGCCATGCCGGTGGCCCAGGATCTGGGGGGTGTACCGGAGCTGACCGCGGTGTTCGTGATGTTCACCGGCGTGCTGGGGGCGGTGTTCGGCGGTGTGCTGCTGCGCTGGCTGCCGCTGCGCACACCGTTGGCGCGGGGCGCGCTGTTCGGTGTCGGCGCCCATGGTGCGGGCGTGAGCCGGGCCCAGGAAGTGGGCCGCGAAGAGGGTTCGGTGGCCGGCCTGGTCATGGTCCTCACCGGGCTGCTCAACCTGTTTGCCGCGCCGCTGCTGGTGTTGCTGTTCTGACCGTTCGTGCCACTGACTCGCACGGTCATCAGGCTGGCTGCAAAGGCGACTTAACACCTTCGTATTGGCTTCTAGACTGAGCCTCGACATAGAGAGCACATGTATGTGCCGAGGTAACTTGCAATGAACGCAGCCTTGCCCTATTCCGACACTCAAACACCAATACCACCGGGACGACCCTGATGCCTCTGGCCGAGATTCCATTGTGCGTCTGGCGCACCCGGAGCCAGGGTTTCACCTTCCGGGGCCAGAGCATCCGCTACTGGACGGCAGGGCAAGGAGAGCCTCTGCTTTTATTGCACGGTTTCCCCACCGCCAGCTGGGATTGGCATTACTTGTGGGTACCGCTCACCCAACGCTTTCGCGTGGTGGCCTGCGACATGCTTGGCTTCGGCGATTCGGCCAAGCCCGCAGACCACGACTACAGCCTGCTGGAGCAGGCTGACCTGCAGCAGGCGCTGCTGGAGCACCTGAAGATCGACCAGCCGGTGCACCTGCTGGCCCACGACTACGGCGGCAGCGTCGCCCAGGAGCTGCTGGCCCGGCACCACGAGCAGCGCCTGCAGATCGCCAGTTGCGTGTTCCTCAACAGCGGCCTGTTCCCCGAGAGCTGTCGCGTGCTGTTGATCCAGAAACTGCTGCTCAGCCGCCTTGGCTGGCTGGTGGGGCGCTCGTTCGGGCGCGACGACCTGGTGCGCAATGTCACCCAGGTCTACGGGCCCTGCACCCATCCCAGCGAAAGTGCGCTGGACGACTGCTGGAGCCTGATCGCCGCCAACAGCGGCCAGCGCATCCTGCACAAGCTGATCAACTTCCTGCCTGAGCGCCGGGCGCAACGCGAGCGCTGGGTCGGTGCCCTGCAGCGCGAAGGCGTGCGGCTGCGTTTCATCAATGGTGCGGTCGACCCGTTGTCCGGCGCGCACATGGTCGAACGCTACCGGCAAGTGGTGCCCGAGCCGGACACCGTGGTGTTGCAGGGCATCGGCCACTACCCGCATACCGAAGCGCCGGTGCAGGTGCTGCGCCACTACCTGGCCTTTCGTGAACAACCGCTGAGCTACGTGCCACAGAAAATCGCCTGGTCGTGACCGGGCGATCATCGCCATGGGTTATCCCCCGGCATTCGCCGGGGCGCGCTTGATTGTCGGGCGGCGAGGGCTGGCCGACACTGCGCGCATCCTTCATCTGCCTGGAGCCTTGAGCATGAGCGAACCGGTAAGTCTGCAAGATCGCGTGGTGATCGTCACAGGGGCCGGTGGCGGCCTGGGCCGGGCCCATGCACTGCTGTTCGCCAGGCACGGGGCGAAGGTGGTGGTCAACGACCTGGGTGGCAGCAGCCATGGTGAAGGCGCCAACGTGTCGGCGGCTGACCGGGTGGTGGAAGAAATCCGCGCCGCTGGCGGCACGGCGGTGGCCAACCATGACTCGGTGACCGATGGCGCGCGCATCGTCGAGCAGGCCCTGGACAGCTTTGGCCGGGTCGATGTGCTGGTGAACAACGCCGGCATCCTGCGCGACAAGACGTTTCACAAGATGGAAGACAGCGACTGGGAGCTGGTGTACCGGGTGCATGTCGAGGGCGCCTACAAAGTCACCCACGCCGCCTGGCCGCACCTGCGCGCGCAAAACTGGGGGCGGGTGATCTTCACCTCGTCCACCTCGGGCATCTACGGCAATTTCGGCCAGGCCAACTACGGCATGGCCAAGCTCGGCCTGTACGGCCTGACCCGCACTCTGGCCATCGAAGGGCGCAAGCATGACGTTCTGGTCAATGCCATCGCCCCCACCGGCGGTACCCGCATGACCGAGGGGCTGATCCCGCCCCAGGTGTTCGAGCAGCTCAAGCCCGAGCTGATCAGCCCGCTGGTGGTGTATCTGGGCAGCGAGCAGTGCCAGGACAGCGGCCAGCTGTTCGAGGTGGGCGGTGGCTGGGTGGGCAAGGTGCGCTGGGAACGTAGCCAGGGCGTGGGCTTCGATCCGCGAGAGGGTTTCACCCCGGAGCAGGTGGCGGCCAACTGGGGGCAGATCGGTGATTTCGAAGGCGCAAGCCACCCGCAGGACAGTTTCCAGGCGCTGCAGCAGATGATGGCGAATCTACAGAAGTATCCGTCGGCTTGAAGCTGTTTCGCTGTCACCGGATCAGCAGATTCTTGCAGGAATAAAAAAGGCCGCTGCAAAGGCAGCGGCCAATCGAGACGTTAGATCAAGGAGCTTCAAAATCAACGTCGGTGAACCTGGGCGGGCGCGAAAGGCGGGGGGGAGAGCCCTTCGTGCCGGCCAGTGAGGTAAGAATAAGCGCTTGATCCTGTGGGAAAAATAGCCGCTTGTGACATTCACCTTTACGTTTCGGGTAAAAGTGCCGGGCGAACCATAGCCAGGCGAATTGACCAATAAAAGTAATGCTTTGTAAGCATTCTTATTGGTTTGTGCCGTATCCCATCCGCCAGCTTGTGGCTTGGGTAGCGGCGAGCAGGCGCCGGGCGGCCGGGCCGTTTTCGTCGGCATGGAAGATCGAAGTTGGCCCGACCACGGTCATCACCGCGGCGATCTGGCCCATGGCGTTGAACACCGGCGCGGACAGCGCGTCCACGCCCGGCATCAGCAGCCCGTGCACATGGTGCAGGCCACGCTGGCGGATTTGTGCCAGCAGCGGCACGTAGTCATCGCTGCTCTGATTCAGGGCTTCCAACTCCCGGTCGCGCAGTTCGACGGTCTCGCGCTCTGGCAAGTGGGCCGCGAATACCAGGCCGGTGGACGAACTGAGCAGCGGCAGCACCGAGCCCATCTGGGTTACCACCGTCACCGCGCGCACTGCCGGCTCGATGCTCACCACGGTCGCACCCTGGTTGCCCCACACCGCGATGAAACAGCTTTCGTTGAGCTCGTCGCGCAGTTGCGACAGCGGTAGTGCCGCCACTTTCAGCACATCGATGCTGCCCAGCGCCGCCATCCCCACCCGCAAGGCTTCACGGCCCAGCCCGTAGTGGTTGGTGGCCGCGTCCTGTTCGGCGAACCCGCTTGAAATCAGGGCCTGCAGGTACCGGTGGACCTTGCTCGCCGGCATCTGCACATGTTCGGCAAGGCGCGACAGCGAGGTGGAAGGCGAGAGTTCGGCCAGGGCCTTGAGGATGTCGGTGCCGACTTCCGCCGAGCGGACCTTCTGTTTGCCGTTGTCGGTGCTGGTGCTGGCTTTGGCCATGAGGGGGACGTCTATCCAGATTTTACGGGGTGGCGCCTTTATAGCTTGACGCCTGCAAGCGAGCAAATTACGTTATTCGTAATCTGATTACGAAAATAACAATGCAGACGCGCTGCCGCCCCAGGTGCCGGTTTCAGGATCGGGCTTCGCAGCCAGCTGCCCATGACGGCTCTGAGCAGCCCGGAGGCAACGAGATGACCCGCGACACCTCACCCGAACTTGAGTACCTGAGCGGTTTCGGCAACGAATTCGCCAGCGAAGCCTTGCCCGGCGCGCTGCCGGTCGGGCAGAACTCGCCGCAGAAGGCGCCCTACGGGCTGTACGCCGAGCTGCTGTCGGGCACCGCGTTCACCATGGCTCGCAGCGAACTGCGCCGCACCTGGCTGTACCGCATTCGCCCGTCGGCATTGCACCCACGCTTCGAGCGCCTGGAGCGCCAGCCGCTGGCCGGCGCCCTGGGCGCCATCACCCCCAATCGCCTGCGCTGGAGCCCCCAGCCGATCCCATCCGAAGCCACCGACTTCATCGAAGGCTGGTTGCCGATGGTGGCCAACTCGGCGGCGGAAAAGCCGGCTGGCGTGAGTATTTACATCTATCGCGCGAACCGCTCCATGGAGCGGGTGTTCTTCAACGCCGACGGTGAGCTGCTGCTGGTGCCCGAACAGGGCCGCCTGCGCATCGCCACCGAGCTGGGCGTGCTGGACGTGGCGCCGCTGGAGATTGCGGTCATCCCGCGTGGCATGAAATTCCGGGTCGAACTGCTCGATGCCCAGGCCCGCGGCTACATCGCCGAAAACCACGGTGCGCCGCTGCGCATCCCGGACCTTGGCCCGATCGGCAGCAACGGCCTGGCCAACCCGCGTGACTTCCTCACCCCGGTGGCCCACTACGAAGAAACCAACGGCCCGGTGCAACTGGTGCAGAAATTCCTCGGCGAACACTGGGCTTGCGAGCTTTCGCACTCGCCGCTGGACGTGGTCGCCTGGCACGGTACCAACGTGCCGTACAAGTACGACCTGCGCCGCTTCAACACCATCGGCACGGTCAGCTTCGACCATCCCGACCCGTCGATCTTCACCGTGCTGACCTCGCCCACCAGCGTGCACGGCATGGCCAACATGGACTTCGTGATTTTCCCGCCGCGCTGGATGGTGGCCGAGAACACCTTCCGTCCACCATGGTTCCACCGCAACCTGATGAACGAATTCATGGGCCTGATCCAAGGCGCCTACGACGCCAAGGCCGAAGGTTTCCTGCCGGGCGGCGCTTCGCTGCATGGCGTGATGAGCGCACACGGGCCGGACGCCGAAACCTGCGACAAAGCCATCGCCGCAGACCTCGCGCCGCACAAGATCGACGACACCATGGCCTTCATGTTCGAGACCAGCCAGGTGCTGCGCCCGAGCCGCCAGGCCCTCGACAGCCCGCAATTGCAGGCCGACTACGATAGTTGCTGGGCCACCTTGCCGAGCACCTTCAACCCGAACCGGAGATAACCGATGAACCACACCGCCATTGCCCGTAGCTGGGTCGAGCACGCCAACGGGCACAGCGACTTCCCGCTGCAGAACCTGCCGCTGGGCATCTTCAGCCGCCCGGGGCAGGCGCCACGTTGCGGCGTGGCCATCGGCGACGCCATCCTTGATCTCGAGGCCGTGCTGGCCGCTGGGTTGTTCGAAGGTGAGGCCAAGGCCGCAGTCGAGGCCACCAAGGGTGGCGCACTGAATGCCTTCTTTGCCCTCGGCCGCCCGGCGCGGGTCGCCCTGCGCGAGCGCCTGCTGGTGCTGTTGGGCGAGGGGAGCGAACACCAGGCCGCGCTGAAAGCTGCCTTGTATCCCGCCAGCACCTGCCAGTTGCACCTGCCGGCGAAGATCGGTGACTACACCGATTTCTATGTGGGCATCGAGCACGCCAAGAACGTCGGTAAGCTGTTCCGCCCGGACAACCCGCTGCTGCCCAACTACAAGCACGTGCCGATCGGCTACCACGGTCGCGCCTCGACTATTCGCCCCTCCGGTGCCGATGTGCGCCGGCCCAAGGGCCAGACCCTGCCGGCCGGGCAGACCGAGCCAAGTTTCGGCCCCTGCGCGCGCCTGGACTACGAGCTGGAGCTGGGCATCTGGATCGGCCAGGGCAATGACCTGGGCCAGCCGATCCCGATTGGCGATGCCGCCGAGCACGTGGCCGGCTTCTGCCTGCTCAACGACTGGTCGGCCCGCGATATCCAGGCCTGGGAGTACCAGCCGCTGGGGCCGTTCCTGTCCAAGAGCTTCATCAGCACCGTGTCGCCCTGGGTGGTGACTGCCGAAGCGCTGGAGCCGTTCCGCTGCGCGCAGCCGGCGCGCCCGGAGGGTGACCCGCAGCCACTGTCGTACCTGCTGGACACCCGTGACCAGGCCGGTGGCGCCCTTGATATCGAGCTCGAGGTGCTGCTGCTGACCGAGCGCATGCGCGAGCAGAACCTGCCTGCCCACCGCCTGACCCTGAGCAGCACCCGCAGCATGTACTGGACCGTGGCACAGATGGTTGCCCACCACAGCGTCAACGGTTGCCAGCTGCAGCCGGGCGACCTGTTCGGTTCGGGCACCCTGTCGGGCGCCACGCCGGGCTCGTTCGGCAGCCTGCTGGAGATCACCGAGGGCGGCAAGCACCCGGTGGAGCTGGCCAGCGGCGAGGTGCGCAAGTTCCTCGAGGACGGTGACGAGGTCATCCTGCGGGCCCGTTGCGTGCGCGATGGCGTAGCCAGCATCGGCTTCGGCGAGTGCCGCGGCACCATCGTCGCGGCCAACTGAGGGGGCAGGGCGATGGAGCTGTTTACCTACTATCGGTCCACTTCGTCGTACCGGGTGCGCATCGCCCTGGCGCTCAAGGGCCTGGATTACCAGGCCTTGCCGGTCAACCTGCTCAAGGGCGAGCAGCGCGGCGGTGACTATCTGGCGCTCAACCCGCAAGGGCGGGTGCCGGCCCTGCGCACCGACGGCGGCGAGCTGCTGGTGCAGTCGCCGGCGATCATCGAGTACCTGGAGGAGGTTTATCCACAGCCGGCGCTGCTGCCGGCCGCTGCCGAGGCGCGCGCCAAGGTGCGCGGTGTGGCGGCGATCATCGGTTGCGACGTGCACCCGCTGCACAACGTCAGTGTGCTGAACCAGTTGCGCCAGTTGGGGCACGATGAGGCGCAGGTCAATCAGTGGATCGCCCACTGGATCGGCCAAGGGCTGGCGGCAGTGGAGCAATTGATCGGCGATGAGGGCTTCTGCTTCGGTGCCACGCCGGGGCTGGCCGATGTCTACCTGATCCCGCAGCTGTACGCGGCCGAGCGTTTCAACATCGACCTGGGCGGCTACCCGCGCATTCGCAGGGTTGCGGCGCTGGCCGAGGCGCATCCGACGTTTGCCAAGGCCCACCCGGCGCGGCAGGTGGACACGCCGGTTCAGTGAATCGAGCGCTTGGTCGACGGTAGTTGGCCGAGCCGTTCGCTCAGTTTCAGGCGCTGGATCGGGTCGTCGGTCAGCAGCAGCGCATGCTCCAGGTCGAAACGCTCGGCCTGGGGGCACTCAAGGTGCTGGTAGAGCGTGGCCCGGGCCAGGTAGTCACTGACCTGCACCGGGCCCAGCTGCATCACCCGTTCGGCATCGATGAGTGCGGCAAGGTCGTTGTCGTTGCTGCTGTGCAGCTGGCGCAGGTTGCGTGACAGGCGCTGGAGCATCTGCATCGGTGAGGCGCTGCGCAGGTGTTCGGCACTCAACGGCAATTGCGCGCCGAACTGGCGGGCGAGCAGTTCGCGGCAGTCGTTGGGGTAAAGACGGCGCCCGCCGCAGGGATCGAGCAGGTGATCGGCCCCGGGCACGCGCAGCAGAAAGTGGCCGGGAAAGTTGACCCCTTCGAGCGGGATCGACAGCTGCCGGGCCAGCTCCAGGGCGAGGATGGCCAACAGCAGCGGCTGGCCACGGCGGCGCTGCAGCACCTTGTCCATCAGCGCTACGTGCGGGCGCAGCGGGTGGTACTCATCCTGCTGGAAGCCCAGGGCGTTGAGCTGGCGCAGCAGCGGCTGGGCCAGTTCGTTCAGCGGCAGCATCGGCAGATGGCTGCTGACCTCGCGCTGCAGTTCGTGCACGCGGGCCAGGCCGATCGAGGGGTCGACGCTGTGGTCGTGTTCGGCGGCTATCCACAGGGCGGCTTCCAGCAGGGCGGCCGGTTCGCGTTGCAGGCAGGCCAGGCAGGCTTGGCGTGGGTTCATGGGGACTCTCCGTCACGCTTGTACTATTAGCCCTGGCGCCGGCTTTCGTCCAGTGGTCCGCCTGTGCGGCGGCCCCGATGCACCTGCCTATACTGGTAGGAGCACCTCTCGGGGGAGCCCGTCGATGTTCGCCCTCATGCAAAGCACCCGCACCCAGTCACTGCACCTGTTCATCGACCCGCCCACGGGGCTGAAGGCCGTGGTGGCCATTCACAGCGAACACCTGGGGCCGGCCATGGGCGGTTGCCGCTACCTGCCCTATGCCGATGACGAAAGCGCCATGACCGATGCCATCCGCTTGGCCCAGGGCATGAGCTTCAAGGCCGCCCTGGCGGGGTTGCCGATGGGCGGCGGCAAGGCGGTGATCGTGCGTAACCCGCATGTGGAGAACCGGGCGGCATTGTTTGAAGCTTTCGGCCGTTTCGTGGACACCCTTCAAGGCCGCTTCATCACGGCCGTGGATAGCGGCACCTCGACCCTCGACATGGATTGCATTGCCCAGTCCACACCCCATGTCACCAGCACCACCGCATCGGGCGATCCCTCGCCCCATGCGGCGATGGGGGTGTTTGCCGGTATCCGCGCAACGTCCATGGCACGCCTGGGTAGCGACAACCTGGAAGGGCTGCGGGTGGCGGTGCAGGGCCTGGGCAATGTGGGCTATGCGTTGGCCGAGCAACTGCATGCGGCGGGTGCCGAGTTGCTGGTCAGTGACCTGGATGCGGGGAAGGTGCGCCTGGCGGTGGAGCAGCTCAATGCTCACCCGGTGACCAATGATGCGTTGATCAGTACTCCCTGCGATATCTTCGCGCCCTGCGGGGTAGGGCCGGTGCTGAACGGGCAGAGCGTGATGCAGCTGCGCTGCGCGGCGGTGGCGGGCTCGGCCAACAACCAGCTGACCACCTTGCAGGTGGCCGACCAGTTGGAGAACCGCGGGATACTGTATGCGCCGGATTATGTGATCAATGCCGGCGGGTTGATCTACGTGGCGTTGAAGTATCGTGGTGAAGAACTGGGTACCATCACCGCGCACCTGGCGCGGATACCCACGCGGTTGACCGAGGTGTTTGCCCATGCCCAGGCCGAAAAACGCTCACCGGCCCGGGTGGCGCAGATGCTGGCGGAAAAGCTGCTCTACGGCTGAAAAGGCTAGCGCTAGCGCTCCAGGTTGCGCTGGTGCGACGAGCGCATGGCTTGAGCATGGGTTGAACGTGGGAGCTTCTGTCTTTGTAGGTTTATTGCGTGGGAGCGGGCTAGCCCCGCGATTGCGTTACCTGGTTACATGGCACCGGCTTCGCCGGTGTTCGCGGGGCAAGCCCGCTCCCACGCAGCGCTCGGATCAACAAGGTTTATGCCATGGGCGGGGCCGTGCCGATTTCACTCGGCAGCTCCGCCTTCGAGCAGTTCTGCCAGCGCATCCGGCTGGCTCTTGAACGCGCGGGCGAATACATCGCGGTTCTTGGCCATGTAGATACCGGCTTCCTCGACCTGCTGTTCGCTCAGCGACGGCACCGCTTTGTGCAGCACTTCAGCCAGGCGCTCGGCCAGTTCGAGCATCTTGTCGTGACGATCTGCTTCGGCCTTATCCATGAACAAGCGCTCCGGGTCGCGGCTGCTGCGGTACACCACTTCGACGGCCATTCATCACCTCTATGCCTTTTTGCTGGTTGGGGTATTAACTGTATTTTTATACAGTACAGGTGAAGGCCTACCCACTGCAACCACGGTGATGGCCATTCGCAGGCAAAAAGCGTAGCCCACAGGTGCCCTGCGGCAATCGGCCGCCTTCCAAGGCAAGGGCCTGGCCCTTTAACTGCATGGCACAACAAATGTCACAGGCGTGACGCACCATCCTTCAGCCGTATCGGGGAATCGAACATCGTGAACACCAAATGGGCAGACAAGCTGCGCAAGGGCCTGCATGGCTCCGCCGACTCGCTGGGCAACCTGTGCGTGGAGGCATTCCACTACCTGGCATTGTTCGGCATCGGCGCGATCACCGCCTATGCGGCGGTGGTGACCTTTCTGGACATGCTGGGCAAGGGCGGGGTCAGCGTCGATGACATCCTGCTGCTGTTCATCTACCTGGAGCTGGGGGCGATGGTGGGGATCTACTTCAAGACCAACCACATGCCCATCCGCTTCCTGTTGTACGTGGCGATCACCGCGCTGACCCGCTTGCTGATCGGCGATGTCTCGCACCACAAGGCGCCGGATGTCGGGCTGCTGTACGTGTGTGGCGGTATCCTGCTGCTGGCGTTCGCCATCCTGGTGGTGCGCTATGCCTCCTACCGCTACCCGTCGACCAAGGTGCTGGACGCCAACGGCAAGGAAGTGGACGAGGGCAAGTGAGGCACCGGATTCGGCGTGGCGTTAGATGGTTACTGCATTCGCATCGATCGGTGACGTTTGAATGAACTCCAGCCGCGAGCAGTCATCGCGACAAACGTCGCGAGCTCTGCGTGCTGTTGGAGAAATGCATGAATCTAGATTTCGAAGCCGTCAACGCCCACCTCGAGCAGGTCTGCCTGCCACTGGGAATAGACCCGCACGCGGTGTTCCTGAATCAGATTGCCGATGTGATCGGTGAGCAGATCGTGATGTCGCGCTCGCTGCCGGAGGAAGTCCTGCATCATCTGGAGCAGGGCGTCGAGCCCACTTACGACCAAGGGTTGCATGGGCTGTTCAGTGCCCCTGAAACCTTCGATGCGGCATTCCGTGTACACAACCTGCGGCTGTCAGGCGTCGAGCGTGTCATTCGCGATCTGCTGGAGCAGCGCTGAGCACCGACGCGGGGCCTCGCCTAGACCGCCACAGGTGATCGATGGCCAGGATCGCGGGTCAGTGCGGCCAGCACTTGCAGCGGGTTCTGGCCAAGCTCGATGGCCAGGCCCAGGCGGATACTGTCGATGACCCGCTGCAGACGCACCGGGTCGTTGCGCTGGGCCGCGCTGATCAGACGCCTGGCAACCACGCCGCTGTCGTCGGAGAGGGTCAGCATTATGCTGCCATCGAGGCGCTCGATGCTCAGGTTGACCCGGTATTCGGGGGCGAATGCAGCGCTGATCTGGTCGAAGGGGTTGTTCATGGTCGAGGCCTGCAATGAATGACTGCAGGAGTTGACCGGGGCATGCCAGGGTTGGTTCAGGCCCGCTGATCGGTGCAAACGAAAACGCCCGGCGCAAGGCCGGGCGTTTTATCTATGACGGTTGGATCAGGCGTCCGGGTCGCTCAGCTCAAGCACGCCACGTTTACTGCGCAGTTTGCCGTAGAAATGTTCCAGTGCGTGGTTGAGCTTGTTGGCGGCGCCATCGACCGCCTGGTCCAGCGAAGTGGCGGTATGGGTCACGGAAATCGGTTGGTGGCCTTTGGGGCGAGCCTCCATCTGGCAGCGTTTGTCGTGCGGTCCGGGCTTGGCGCCGTTCTCGTCGCGCAAATGGACTTCGATGCGGGTGAGGTCTTCTTCGTAGCGCTCGAGGCTGCTGTGCAGCGTGGCGCGGACCCACTCGTCGAGACGGTTGTTGCCTTCGAAATGGTTGCTGCTGTTGACCTGGATTTGCATGACTTCAATCCTTATTCAGCTTGCTCGCGGGAGGCACTTTCAAGCCACTGAGGGCGTTGGTCTTTTTGCGCCTCTTGACTCTAAGGTCAGGCATCCGCGCGACGAATTCAACCCCTTGCGCAAGAAAAATTTCCTGTTGCAAAAATCCCGGCGGTCGCCGGGATTTTGTTGTCGTCGGTCAGAACTCAACCGAGGTTTGCAGGTATAGAGTACGGGGTTCGCCCACGTACTTGCCCTTGTTGTTATCGTCGAACGAGCGGGTGTAGTACTCGCGGTTGAACAGGTTCTTCACCCCCACCGCCACCTTCAGGTTCGAAAGCGCAGGGCCGAAGTCATAGCCGGCACGGGTGCTCACCAGCATGTAGCCGGGGATACGCCCGGTGCTGCCGTCGGCGCTCTCGCTGCCGGTGTTGGCGTTGTCGGCGTACTGGCTGCTCTGGAAGCTGCTGTCCAGGTTCAACTGCCACGGGCCCTCGGTGTAACCAATGCCCAGGCTGCCTTTGTGGCGCGACGAGAACGGCACCTGGTTGCCCTTGTTCGGCCCGTCCTCACGGATGGTGGCATCGACGAAGGCGTAGCCGGCATGCACGTCGAAACCGGCCAGTGCCGGGCTCAGGCCATCGAGGGCGTAGCGCACGCTGGTCTCGATGCCCAGGTGGCGGGTTTCGCCGCGGGCGATCACCGAATCGTTGGTCTGGTTGCTTTCGTACTGGTTGTCGAAATTGATAAGAAATGCACCGATCTCCGCTTGCAAGTCGCCATTGTCGTAACGGGTACCGACTTCCCAGGTGCGTGCTTTCTCCGGTTTTACCTCGCCGCTGCTGACCCGGTTGGGCATCTGGCTGTACTGCACGCTGCCGAATGATCCTTCGGTGTTGGCGTACAGGTTCCAGGTATCGGTAAGGTGGTACATCACGTTGAGTGCCGGCAGGGCGGTGTTGTAGCTGCCCTGGTAGCGCTGGCCGTTGAGCTTGTTGCTCTGCTCCGAGTCGATCATCTCGTAGCGCACGCCCGGGGTGATGGTCCAGCGGCCGATGTCGATGCGGTCGTCCAGGTAGATCGCATGGGCCTCGGTGCTGCCTCGGGTGTCGCGGTCGTTGCGGCTGTCGGTGGTTGGCAGCAGGTTGCTGCGGGTCGGCTCGCGGTAGCGCAGTTCGTGGCCGGCCTCGTTGATGTAGCGGTAGCCGATGCCCAGTTCGTGCCAGCTGTCACCCAGCGCCACGCCCTGGGAGAAGCGCGTCTCGATACCGCGCACCCAGTATTCGCGCGGCGACAGCGAGACGAAGCTGCCCTGGTCCAGATAACCGCTGCGCAGGGTCTTGGTGAAGAAGCTGTTGACGCTGAACTGGCGGTCGTCCTGCTTGTAGTCGTAGCCGAAGTTGAACAGCGTGCGGCGGCCCCAGAACTTGTCCTTGAGGCGGGTCGACTGGTAGGGATCGTCGTCGAACGCCGCGGCACTCAGCCCGCCCGGCATCTCGGCCTCGCCCTCGTAGTACTGGGCCATGGCATGCAGGCTGTTGGCTTCGTCGAGCTGCAGCTTGCCCTTGAGCATCAGGTCGTCGATCTGCGTGTCGCTGTGTTCGCGCCAGTCGCTGCCGCGGGTACCGGAGTACAGCAGGGCACCACCCAGACCGTTGGCGTTGGTGCCGCCGATCAACAGGTTGGCGTTGTTCTTCAAGCCATCCTGGCTGGACGACGGGCTGATCTGGTTCTGCATCGCCGCCTTGAACGTCGCCTCTTCGGGGATGGCACGGGTGACGAAGTTGACGATGCCACCGACGTTCTGCGGCCCGTAGCGCACCGCGCCGCCGCCGCGCACCACGTCCACCGCGTCCATGTTGCCCAGGCTGATCGGCGCCAGCGACAGCTGCGGCTGGCCGTAGGGGGCAAAGGGCACCGGGATGCCGTCCATCAGTACGGTGGAGCGCGACGCCAGGCGTGGGTTGAGGCCACGGATGCCGAAGTTCAGCGCCAGGTCGTGGCTGCCGGTGCCGTTGTTCTCCGGCGCATTCACCCCGGGGATGCGGTTGAGTACCTCGCGGGCGCTGCTGGCGCCGCTGCGTTCGAACTCCTCGCGGCGTATCACGTCACGGGCCCCGGGGTGTTCGAAGACGTTGTCCTGGCGCGCATCGGCCAGCCAGTCGCCGACCACGGTCGAGGCGCCCAGCTCCACGGCCGCACCGCTGTTACCCGCCGCTACCGGTTGCAGGCTGTAGGCGTTGTCGGCTTCCTGGCGGGCCTGCAGGCCGCTGCCGCGCAGCAAGGCATCCAGGCCCTCGCCGACCTCGTACTGACCGTCCAGGCCAGGGCTGGTCAGCCCTTGGGTCACGGTAGAGCCGAACGAGATCAGTGCACCGCTTTCGCGTCCGAACTGGTTGAGCGCGTCCTCCAGGCTGCCGGAGGCGATGTGGTAGCTGCGGGTTTCGGCGGCCTGGGCGGCGGGCATGGCGGCGCCCAGGCTGATGGCGAGCAGCAGGGCGTGGGCGAGGGGGCTGGGGCGCAGAAGCATGGGGCGGTGGTCCTGTGAGAAGGGGGGTCTGCCTTCTCTGTCACGCGAGGTCGGGGAAATGGCTCAGGTTGGTTCAAATTTTTTTGAGGTTTCACCGGCCCTATCGCTGGCAAGCCAGTTCCCACCTGCCTCTGTGGGAGCCGGCTTGCCGGCGATAGGGCCGGCACAGGCTCACCCTGTAGCCGCCTCAACCGACACCCAGTACCGGGTAAACCGTCGCACCTTCACCGGCAACGCCACCTCCAGCATGGCCAGGATCCGCTCGCTGTCTTCCAGCGGATACGACCCGGAAATCCGCAAGTCGGCCACCCGTTCGCTGCAACCCAATTGCCCGAGCCGGTAGCGCGAAAGCTCGGCAACAAAGTCGCGCAGGCGCATCTGCGACACCACCAGCATGCCGTCCACCCAGGCTGCGCGGTTCGGGTCGAGCGGCGCGATCGCCTGCCAACCGCCCCCGGCGAAACGCGCCTGGTGCCCGGCCAGCAGGCTTTGCCCGGCCACGCTGGCGCTGCCGCTGAATACCGTGACCAGGCTGTAACCGTCGAACTGGCGCACATTGAAGCGCCCGCGATCCAGCAGCAGGTCGCCTTCGCCGGTGCGCAGCCGCAGTGGCCGCGCATCGTTGGCCGCTTCCAGCAACAGCTCGCCCTCCTGCAGGCGCACCAGCCGCTGCTGGCCATCGAAGCGCACATCGGCGGCGCTACGGGTGTTCAGGTGCAACTGGCTGCCATCGTCGAGGGTCAGGCGCCGACGCTGGCCGACCGGGCTGCGATAGTCAGCCATCAGCCCTGGCAGCGGGTTGTGCTGCTGCAGGCCAAGCCCGGTGGCACTGGCCACCCCCACCAGCAACAGGGCCTTGAGCGCCCGGCGCCGGGCCGGGGAGGGCGGCGCCTGCAGGGTCGCGTGCACCACCGGCGAGGCCACGCCGCGCAGGCGCTGGTTGACCTGCTGGATGTGCGCCCAGGCGCGCTGGTGCTCATGGTCGGCTGCCAACCAGCGTTCCAGTGCCAGGTGCTGGTCGAAGCCCTCGGCCTGGGATTCGATCAGCCAATGCACGGCCTGCTCGGCGATCCGTGCTTCGAACGTGGTGTTCATTGGGCGAAGTAGCAGCGCAGGGCTGCCTTGTGCAGGTAGCGCTTGACCGTCGCCAGCGAGATGCCCAGCTCCCGGGCGATCTCGCCCTGGCCCAGGCCATCGACCTGGGCCAGCAGGAACGCGCGCTTGACCAGCGGTGGCAGGCCATCGAGGAGGCGGTCGAGCTCCAGCAGGGTGTCGAAGATGATCGCCTTTTCTTCTTCACTCGGCGCCACTTGCTCGGGCACCTGGGCCAGCGCCTCGAGGTAGGCGCGCTCCAGTTCCTGGCGGCGGAAGTGATTGCATAGCACCCGCTTGGCCACGGTGGTGAGGAAGGCGCGAGGCTCTACCAGTTGCGGCGCCTCACGGGCCTGGAGCAGGCGCACGTAGGTGTCCTGGGCCAGGTCGGCGGCGCTCTGCGGGCAACCCAGGCGCCGCCGCAACCAGCCGGTAAGCCAGCTGTGGTGGTTGAGGTAGAGGCCTTCGACGGTGGAGGAGAGGGCGCTGGGCACCGATGCGACTCCGGCGCTCAATGGCGCAACTGGAAGTAAGAATTGTTCGCATTGTATTCAGGCCTTGGCCTTTCGGCAATCGGTGATAGGGAGCGCAGTTCATCCCCGATACTTTGCTTATGAGAATTGAAATCATTACTATTGCACCCCCATTTCCCCGGACCACCGCGATGAAGAGCAAAGCCGCCGGACTCCCCTTGAGCTATCGCCTGGCCGTGGCCTCACGCAGCCTGGCGGCGCTGCTGGGCGGCTACCTGCTGGCGTCCCTGGCCAGCGTGTGCATCACCTTGCTCACGCCCATGGCCCAGGTCGATGCCGCGCTCACCGGCATGATGCTGTCGTTCGTGGTCTACCTGCTGGCCTTCATCGGGTGCTTCGCCTGCCGCAGCGCCTGGCGCGCCTGGCTGGGCGTGCTGCTGCCCAGCCTGGTGCTGGGGCTGGTCGCCGGGCTTGCCTACTGGATGAAAAACGGATGAAAGAGGGCTTTCGCCAGGCCATGGCCTGGTTGCACACCTGGACCGGGCTGATCTTCGGCTGGCTGCTGTTCGCCATTTTCCTCACCGGGACGCTGTCGTACTTCAAGGACGAGATCAACCACTGGAGCACGCCAGAAGTCCAGAGCCACCCGTTGGATCCTGTGGCCAGCCTGGCGCTGGCGCAACGCTATCTGCAAAGCAACGCCGGCCACGCCAACAGCTGGTTCATCCGCCTGCCCAGCGAGCGCGAGCCGGCGCTCAGCGTCAGTTGGCGCGACCCGAATGCAGGTGGGCGGCGCGGCATGGTCAGGAAAGACCTGGACGCCGTCAGCGGCCAGGAAGTGGTGGGCCGCGACAGCCGTGGCGGCGAGTTCTTCTACCGCTTCCACTTCGAGTTGGAGATGCCCTATCCGTGGGGGCGCTGGCTGGCGACCTTCTGCGCCTTCATCATGCTGCTGGGCCTGGTGACCGGGATCATCACCCACAAGAAGATCTTCAAGGAGTTCTTCACCTTCCGCCCCGGCAAGGGCCAGCGCTCCTGGCTTGACGGCCATAACGCCATCGGTGTGCTGGTGCTGCCGTTCCACCTGATGATCAGCTACAGCAGCCTGGTGATCTTCATGTACATGGTGATGCCGGCCAGCATCATGGCCAGCTATGGCGACAGCGGCGACTATTTCAACGACCTGTTCGGGCGCGACGAAACACCGGCGCTGGCCGGCGTAGCGGCACCGCTGGCGCCGTTGCCAGAGTTGTACGCCAAGGTGCAGGAGCAGGCGCCGGGCGCGCGCATGGGCTTCATCCAGGTACAGAACCCAGGCGACGCCAATGCCCGGGTCACCTTCAGCCGCGCCTCGGCCGACAGCGTGGCCTACAAGCGCAGCGCCAACTGGACCTTCGATGGCGTCAGCGGCGCCCTGCTTACCCAGGGCGCGCCGGAGAGCGCGGCGATGATGACCTCGTTTACCTTCGTCGGCCTGCACATGGGCAATTTCGCCGGGCCGTGGCTGCGCTGGCTGTATTTCGCCTTCGGCGTGGCCGGCACGGCGGTGATCGGCACGGGCCTTGTGATGTGGCTGGGCAAACGCCAGCTCAAGCATGCCAAGAGCGGGCACATGCCGGTCGAGCTGCGCCTGGTCGAGGTGCTCAACATCGCCAGCATGAGCGGCCTGCTGCTCGGCGTGGCGGCGTTCTTCTGGGCCAACCGCCTGCTGCCGGTGGCGCTGCAGGGGCGTGCCGACTGGGAGATCAATGCCTTCTTCCTGGCCTGGGCGTTGGCGCTGGCCCATGCCGTGCTGCGCCCCGGGCGCCGGGCCTGGGGCGAACAACTGGCGTTGGGCGCGCTGGCCTTCGCCCTGTTGCCGCTGCTCAACGCTCTGACCACCGGCCAGGGCTTGAACCATTCCATTGCCGTCGGTGACTGGGCCATGGCCGGGTTCGATCTGACCGCACTGGGCACCGGGCTGTTCCTCGCCTGGGCTGCCGGCAAGATGCTGCGTGCGCCCAAGGTTGTGACCAAGCGCGCGCCCAAGGCTGGCAAAGCCGTGGAGGTGAGCTGATGTTGAGCGTTGCGTTGCTCGGCTTCGCCGGTTTCGCCGGCCTGTGCCTGGCCATGGAAAAGCACTTCAGCGACCTGCTCGGGCGCAAGCCCACGGCCAATCAGCTCAAGGCCCTGCGCATCGGCGGCTGGTCGCTGTTGCTGCTGTCGCTGGTGCTGGCCGTGCACCTGCAGGGCCTGGCCCTGGGCCTGGTGGAGTGGATCGCCGTGCTGATGGCCGGGGTGACGCTGTGGGTGTTCGGCCTGCCGTACCAGCCGCGGTTGCTGCTGGGCCTGGCAGCGGCCAGCGTAGTGCTTGGGCCGTTGCTGGCCGTGCTGGCGGTGTAAGGCGTTGCGCGAGCCGGGGGAGGTGATCGACGCCGACGCCGAGGCCAACCGTGGCCGGGCGCGTTTCGTCCAGGTGTTCCTCGCCCAGCGTGCGCGCATGGAGGCGCTGGTCAACCGGCGCATCGGCTGCCGCGCCACCGCCGCCGACCTGGTGCAGGAGCTGTTCCTGCGCTTCTGGCGCCGCCCCGAGGTCAAGGTCGAAGCCCTCGATACTTACCTGCTGCGCAGCGCCAGCAACCTGGCCATCGACTACTTGCGCAGCGAAGGCAGCCGCGACCGCGTGGCCGAAGGCCTGCAGCACACCGACGACGAACCCTTCGCCCAGGCGCCCGAACAGGCCCTGGAGGTCGACCATGACCTGCAGCGCATCGAGGCGGCGCTGCGCGCCTTGCCCGAGCGCACCCGGCAGATCTTCCTGCTCAACCGCATCCACGGCTGTACCTATGGTGAGATCGCCAAGGCCATGCAGCTGTCCCAGAGCGCCGTGGAAAAGCATATGATGCGCGCCCTCGAAGCGTGCAAGGCGAGTGTCGCCGAAGCCGCCCCTCCACCGCGCCGGCCAGGGAGCGCCCGTCGATGAGCCTCGAATCGCCAATCACTGCCGAGCAGTCCCAGGCCGCACTGGGCTGGTTGATGCGCATCAACCAGCAGCCGGAGCAGGCCGAAAGCGCCGCGTTCAAGCGCTGGCTGCTGCAGGCCCCGGCCCATCGCCAAGCCTATGCCGAGGCCCAGGCATTGTGGCGCCAGACCGAAGCCCCGGCCGCGCGCCTGGCCGCCGAAGAACAGGCCAGCCTGCAGCAGTACCTCGACGCCATGCGCCGGCCTGCCCGCAAGCCCCATTGGCAGCGTTTCGCCGTGGCTGCCTGCCTGGTGCTGGCGCTGGGCGCGGTGGCCGGCTGGCAGCCGCAGCACTGGTTGCAGGACCTGCGCGCCGACTACACCAGCGCCGAGCAGGTGCGCCAAGTGACCTTGGCCGATGGCTCCCAACTGACACTGGACGCCGACACGGCGATTGGCGTCGATTTCGATCACGGCGAGCGCCGCGTGCGCCTGCTGCGCGGCGCCGCGTTCTTCGAAGTGACCCACACCGGCGCGCCGTTCCTGGTCGACGCCAACGGCGGGCAGGTGCGCGTGCTCGGCACCCAGTTCGAAGTGCGTGAGCAGGGCGAGGGGGCCCAGGTCACGGTGCGCAGCGGCCGGGTGGCGGTGACGCCTGCCCAGGGCCAGCCAGCGCGCGAGTTGACCGCCAACCAGCAGGTGGCCTACGCCACCGGCACGGCAGGCGCGGTCGAGGCAGTGGACAGCGACAGCCGCCTGGCCTGGCGCCAGGGCTGGCTGAATTATTACCAGGTGCCGCTGGGGCGGGTGGTCGAGGACCTGGGGCGTTACTACCCCGGGCGGATCGTGCTGCTCGACGGCGAGCTGGCGCAGCGCAAGGTCAGTGGCAGCTTCCCTGTGGCCGAGCCGCTGCAGGCGCTGGACTCGCTGGGCAAGGTGCTGGGGTTCTCGCGGCAGACGCTGTTGGGGCGCTTGACGGTGTTGCGCTGACAGACAATCGCGGGGCAAGCCCGCTCCCACGCCGTCGCCCAGGTTGCGAATCGGGTCGCGTGGGAGCGGGCTTGCCCCGCGATAGGGTTTGAAGCGAAGAAATTTTTCATCAAGAGGGTGAGGTACTTCTCGACGGCATCCGTGTAGTGAGTGGAAGTGCGATTCATTCGCAAGCAATCATCCCTCTCACAGGTCAGCGTCCATGAAGTTCACCCCGCGTTGCGTCCCGCTCTGGTTCGGCCTCAGCACCTTGTCGGTGCTGGCCATGGTCCCTCAGGCTATGGCCGAGCAGCAGAGCCAGGCCTATGCCTTCGCCCAGCCGAGTCAGCCGCTGGCCCAGGCACTTAACGCCTTCAGCCGCACCACCGGGCAGAGCGTGGTCTACACCCTGGCGCTGCCCGACCTGCAGGCGCCCGCCTTGAACGGCACGTTCAGCGCCGAGCAGGCCCTGCAGCAGCTGCTGGGCAGCTCCGGCCTGGCCTGGCGCCGCGTCGATGGCCGCACGCTGACCCTCGAACAGGCCGACACTTCAGGGGCCGTGAACCTTCAAGCCACCACCGTCACATCCCAGGCCGACGACTACAGCTACCAGCCCCCGGCCAGCGCCTCGATCATGCGCGGCCAGGGCCCGACCCAGGACATCCCCCAGGCGATCAACGTGGTGCCCGCGCAAGTGATCCGCGACCAGGCGCCGCGCAACCTCGACGATGCGCTGTACAACGTCAGCGGCATCACCCAGGGCAACAACTTCGGTGGCACCGCCGACACCGTGATGAAGCGCGGCTTCGGCGACAACCGCGACGGCTCGATCATGCGCGACGGCATGCCCATCGTGCAGGGCCGCGCCCTCAACGCCAGCACCGAGCGGGTCGAGGTGCTCAAGGGCCCCGCTTCGCTGCTGTACGGCATCCAGGACCCGGGCGGGGTGATCAACGTGGTCAGCAAGCGCCCGCAGCTTGCGCAGTACAACGCCGTGACCCTGCGCGGCTCAAGCTACGGCAGCGGCAAGAACGGCAGCGGCGGCGGCCTGGACAGCACCGGCGCGCTGGGCGACAGCAACTTTGCCTATCGGCTGATCGTCGACCATGAAGACGAAGACTACTGGCGCAATTTCGGCGTGCACCGTGAGTCGCTGGTGGCGCCGTCGTTCGCCTGGCTGGGCGAGGACACCCAGGTGGTGCTGGCCTACGAGCACCGTGAGTTCAGCTACCCGTTCGACCGCGGCACCGCCTTCGGCAGTGACGGGCACCCGCTGAACATCCCCGCCAGCCGCCGCTTGGACGAGCCGTTCAACGACATGGAAGGCCGCTCCGACCTGTATCGCCTGGAGGTCGATCATGCGTTGAGCGACGCCTGGAAAGCCCACTTCGGCTACAGCTTCAACCGCGAGACCTACGACGCCAGCCAGGTCCGCGTGACCGGAGTGAACGAGGCAAAAGGCACGCTGACCCGCAGCATCGACGGCACCCAGGGCGCCATGAGTCGTGACCAGTTCGCGACCTTCAGCCTTAACGGCAACATCGAGCTGGCCGGCCAGCGTCACGACCTGCTGGTCGGTGTCGATCACGAGGACCGCAAGATCTACCGCGCCGACCTGATCCGCCAGAACAGCCGTTCGACTTTCAGCTACCTCAACCCGGTCTACGGCCGCGAGGTAGAAGGCACCACCGTGCGCGCCAGCGACAGCGACCAGACCGACGAACTGCGCAGCGACTCGCTGTTTCTGCAGGATGCCTGGCACCTGGACGATCACTGGATCCTGGTCGCCGGCGGGCGCTTCCAGCAGTTCGACCAGTACGCCGGCCGTGGCCGCCCGTTCAACGTCAACACCGACAACAGCGGCCAGACCTGGGTGCCCCATGCGGGCCTGGTGTACAAGCTCGACGAGCAACTGTCGTTCTATGGCAGCTACAGCGAGTCGTTCAAGCCCAACTCGACCATCGCGCCGCTGAGCATCGGCGGTGGCCAGACCCTCACCCTCGACTCAGGCATCGAGCCGGAGCAAGGCAAGTCGTGGGAGCTGGGCGCCAAGCTGGATATCCCGGGCCGGGTGACCGGTACCCTGGCGCTGTTCAATATCAACAAGCGCAATGTGCTGGTGGCTGACGGCGATACCCAGCCCGGCACGATCATCTACAGCAATGCCGGTGAAGTGCGTTCACGCGGCGTCGAACTGGACCTGACCGGCCAGCTCAGCGAGCGCTGGAGCCTGATCGGCGCCTACGCCTTCACCGATGCCGAAGTGACCAAGGACCCGGACCTCAAGGGCAATCGCCTGCAGAACGTCGCCCGCCACAGTGGTTCGCTGTCGGCGGTGTATGACTACGGCAGCCTGTTCGGCGGCGACCGCTTGCGTGTTGGGGCGGGCGCCCGCTATGTGGGGGAACGCGCCGGCAATGCGACCAATGACTTCGACCTGCCGGCGTATACCGTGGCCGATGCCTTTGCCAGCTACGAGACCAAGCTCGACGAGCACAAGGTTCTGCTGCAACTGAACGTGAAGAACCTGTTCGACAAGGTGTATTACACCTCGGCGGTGAACCGTTACTTCGTCGCGGTGGGAGATGCGCGGCAGGTGAGCCTGTCGAGTACGTTCGAGTTCTGAACGTCGCAGGACTGTCATTTTTACCAGTAGACGGCTGCCTGGGCCGATTCGAAGATGGCACTCACGGATGCCCAGGAGGCCAACTGCATGACAAACCAAAGCCCATACCCCAAGGCGATCAGTCGTTATGTGAAGGGCTGGACGCGGCGCGATGCCGAGCTCCTGGCAAGCACTTTTACGCGCAAGGGTATCTATGTCGACTCGCCCCACCCAACCCTCGATCGCAAGTCACTGCCCGGGTTCCTGCGCAATGTGTCCTGGCGAAACTTTCCCGACATGACGTTCGATACGCTGGGTATCTACGGTGACGGTCAACGTTTCACCTGGGAATGGGTGATGCACGTGACGGGTAGCGGGGTCATTGCCGGTTCGGAAAACAAGAAGATCGCGGTGCCTGGGGTCGACCTTCTCGAGATGAAGGGTAACAAGATCAGGCGAGCGGTTACCTACTTCGATCGCAAGGCACTGTGGGACGCTGTACTCAGCTGATGGTGCTCACCCGCGCAAGGCCTGGCGATAGGCACCTGGCGTCGCCCCAAGTGCCTGCCTGAACCGATTGCTGAAATGGCTGGCACTGGCAAACCCGCACAGCAACGCCACCTGCCCCAGCGGCAGTTGCCCCAGGCGCAACAGCTCACCGGCCCGGTGCAGGCGCCGGGCCAGCAGGTACTGATGCGGCGGCAGACCGAAGCTGGCCCGGAACATCCGCGCAAAGTGGTATTCGGACAGGTTGCAGCGCAGCGCCAGCTCACCCAGCGTCAGCGGCTGGTCGAGGTTGGCCTCGATGTACTCGACCAACTGCCGGCGCTGGTGCGGCGCCAGCCCGCCCTTGAGTTTCAGCCCTTGGCGCAGCCCCGCCTGGTGCAGCACGGCATGGTCGATGATGGCGTGCCCCAGGCTGCTGGCCAGCAGCCGTTCGCCGGGCTCGGCCCAGTCCAGCTGGATCAGCTGGCGAAAGCGCGCGGCCTGCAAAGGGTCTTCAAGGAAGGTCGCCTCGCGCAGTTGCATCTCCCGTGGCTCACGGTCGAGCAGGCGGGTGCAGCCCAGGGCGAACTGCGCTTCGCTGATGTACAGGTGGGCCAGGCGGATCGAGCCGTTGACCACCCAGTTCGACTCGTGGCCGGCGGGCATGATGCACAGCTTGCCCGGCGAACCCTTGGCCGACGGACGCTGGCGGCGGAATGTGCCGGTGCCATCGGCGATGTAGCAGGACAGGGTGTGGTGGTCGGGAGCCTGGTAGTCGCGGGCGTCGTCACGGTTGCTCCACAACGCCGCCGCCAGCCCGTCGCCCAGCTGTGCGCTCAGCTCCAGGCGGGCGTGGGGGGAGGCGTGCATGGCGTTGAAGACTTGCAGGTGATCGAGTGCGGGCATGGGCGGGTCCTCTGGTGGCCATCGTACTGCGATGGCGAGGGGCTGGCAGCTACCTGATGAGCAAAAGCGCAAGTTTGTGCAAGCGGGGCGGGGGACCCAGGCCTGAGACTGGATTCCTGTGATGTCCATCGCGGGGCAAGCCCGCTCCCACGCCTGTCTTGTGAGTGGGAGCGGGCTTGCCCCGCGATGGGCCGGTTGCCCTGGGAGTTCACCATGAACCTGTCGCTCTACCTGCTCACCGTCCTGATCTGGGGCACCACCTGGATCGCCCTGAAACTGCAACTGGGCGTGGTCGCCATCCCGGTGTCGATCGTCTACCGCTTCGCCCTGGCCGGGTTGATCCTGTTCGCCATCCTGCTGCTTACCCGGCGCCTGCAACCGATGGACAGGCGCGGCCATCTGGTGTGCCTGGCCCAGGGTTTCTGCCTGTTCTGCGTCAACTTCATGTGCTTCCTCACCGCCAGCCAGTGGATCGCCAGCGGCCTGATCGCCGTGGTGTTTTCCACCGCCACCCTGTGGAATGCCCTCAATGCGCGGATCTTCTTCGGCCAGAAGGTTGCCGCCAACGTGCTCGGCGGCGGTGCCATGGGCCTGCTCGGGCTGGGGCTGCTGTTCTGGCCGGAGCTTTCGCACCACGCCGCCAGCCGCGAAACCCTCTACGGCCTGGGCCTGGCGCTGCTCGGCACCTTGTGTTTCTCGGCCGGCAACATGCTCTCCAGCGTGCAGCAACGGGCCGGGCTCAAGCCCATGACCACCAATGCCTGGGGCATGCTCTACGGCGCGTCGATGCTGGCTGTGTATTGCCTGGTCAGCGGCATCCCGTTCCAGATGGAGTGGAACACGCGCTATATCGGTTCGCTGCTGTACCTGGTGATCCCGGGCTCGGTGATCGGCTTCACCGCCTACCTCACCCTGGTCGGGCGCATGGGGCCGGAGCGCGCGGCCTACTGCACGGTACTGTTCCCGCTGGTGGCGCTGAATGTGTCGGCGTTCGCCGAAGGCTACCAATGGACGCCGCCGGCGCTGCTGGGGTTGGTGGTGGTGATGGCGGGGAATGTGCTGGTGTTTCGCAAGCCCAAAGCGAAGCCGGTCGAAGGCGTACTGGCAGTGAAGTGAGGGTTGGCCCTATCGCTGGCAAGCCAGCTCCCACAGCGATCATTGAAACCTTGTGGGAGCCGGCTTGCCGGCGATAGGGCCCGTCCAGTCAGCAAGCGACTATCAGCCTTTCCACACCTGCGGGTTCACCAGATCCCGCGGCCGCTCACCCAGCAGCGCCGCGCGCAGGTTGTCGATCGCCCGGTTGGCCATGGCCTCGCGGGTTTCGGCGGTGGCCGAGCCGACGTGGGGTAGGGTCAGGGCGTTGGGCAGCTTGAACAGCGGCGAGTCGGCCAGCGGCTCTTTCTCGTACACATCCAGCCCGGCACCACGAATGGTGCCGTTCTGCAGCGCCTCGACCAGCGCCGCCTCGTCCACCACCGGGCCGCGGGCAATGTTGATCAGGAACGCGCTGGGCTTCATCAGCTGCAATTCCCGTGCGCCGATCAGCTTGCGGGTGGCCTCGGACAGCGGCACCACGATACAGACGAAATCGGCCTCGGCCAGCAGCTCATCCAGGCTCCTGAACTGTGCGCCGAGCTCCTGCTCCAGCGCCGCCTTGCGGCTGTTGCCGGCGTACAGCACCTGCATGTTGAAACCGAAGCGGCCACGGCGGGCGATGGCCGCGCCGATGTTGCCCATGCCGACGATCCCCAGGGTCTTGCCGTGCACGTCGGTGCCGAAGTGCGCCGGGCCCACGGTGGCCTGCCACTGGCCGGCCTTGGTCCAGGCATCGAGCTCGGCGGTACGGCGGGCGCAGCCCATGACCAGGGCGAAGCCCAGGTCGGCGGTGCTTTCGGTGAGCACGTCGGGGGTGTTGGTCAGGGCGATGCCGCGCTCGTTGAGGTAGGCCAGGTCGTAGTTGTCGTAGCCGACCGAGACGCTCGACACCACCTCGAGCTTGCCAGCGCCTTCGAGCTGCGCGCGGCCGAGCTTGCGGCCCACGCCGATCAGGCCATGGGCCTCGGGCAGGGCTTCGTTGAACTGGGCGGCGATGTCGCCCAGTTTCGGGTTGGGCAGGATCACGTTGAAGTCTTGTTGCAGGCGCTCGGCCATGGCGGGGGTGATGCGGCTGAAGGCCAGGACGGTCTTTTTCATCGGGCTTCTCTGCAAGGTGGGTAGGGCCTCATCGCGGGGCAAGCCCGCTCCCACGCCAATTCGAAAAACAGGCGTGGGAGCGGCGGTGCGCCGATGCGACTTGCCCCGCGAATGGCGGTGTCATTGCTTAGCAACCTACCATTGTCCCCACCCGCAATGCAGCAGCTTTTTCAGTTGGCGATCTGCACCTGGTGGGTCTTCAGGTCCGCCTCATGGGCCGCCAGAATCTCCGGCAACGAATTACGCAGGTACTCGACCCAGGTCTTGATCTTGGCATCCAGGTACTGGCGCGACGGGTAGATCGCGTACAGGTTGAGCTCCTGCAGGCGGTAGTCGGGCATGATCCGCACGATGCTGCCGTCACGCAGGGCATCGATGGCCGAATAGATCGGCAGCACGCCAACCCCCATGCTGCTGCGGATCGCGGTCTTCATCGCATCGGCCGAGTTCACCTGGAACGGCGAGGTGGTGATGTTGACCAGCTCCTGGCCTTCGGGGCCGTCGAACAGCCACTTCTCCAGCGGGATCACCGGGCTGACCATGCGCAGGCACGAATGCTTGAGCAGGTCGGCCGGCTTGTGCGCGGTGCCGTGGCGCGCCACGTATTCGGGCGAGGCGCAGACGATGCTGTAGGTGATGCCCAGGCGCTGCGAGACGAAGCCCGAGTCCGGCAGCTCGCTGGCCAGCACGATGGACACGTCATAGCCCTCGTCGAGCAGATCGGGCACGCGGTTGGCCATGGTCAGGTCGAAGGTCACGTCCGGGTGCGATTCGCGGTAACGGGCGATGGCATCGACCACGAAATGCTGGCCCACACCGGTCATCGAATGCACCTTCAGCTGCCCGGCTGGGCGGGCATGGGCATCGCTGGCTTCGGCTTCGGCCTCCTCGACGTAACTGAGGATCTGTTCGCAGCGCATCAGGTAGCGCTTGCCTGCTTCGGTCAGCGCGATGCGCCGGGTGGTGCGGTTGAGCAGGCGGGTTTGCAGATGGGCTTCCAGGTTGGAGACCGCGCGCGAGACGTTCGCGGTGGTCGTATCCAGTTGCACGGCGGCGGCAGTGAAACTGCCGAGCTGGGCCACACAACTGAAAGCACGCATGTTTTGCAGGGTGTCCATGGGTCACTCTCGGGTTAGAGGACAAAATTGTGACATGAAGTAACGCGAATTCACGTTCGACCAAAGCCGGATTATCGCTGTTTTGGTAACAAAGATTCGCAGGAATATGCGCTTATCGCCAATCAAACCCACCCCTAGAATGGCCCAGCCCCTCCACCTCTTCCTCGGGAAATCGCAGCTGTGCCGCGTCGCCACATCGGAGCGCTCCGAGCGCTCAGTGCCTGTGCCCTTAGCTTGTCCTTGAGCGGCTGTATCGGAACCTGGGGCATTGCCCCGCAAAGCAAGACAATCCAAGCCAACCAACTGACCACCGACGCCGCCATTCGCGAGGCGGCGCGGGATGCCCATTGGCCGGCCCAGCAGTGGTGGCGCGCCTATGGCGACCCGCAATTGAACGCCTGGGTGGCGCTGGCCCTTGAGGGCAGCCCGAGCATGGCCATGGCCGCCGCGCGGGTGCGTGAAGCCAAGGCCATGGCCGGTGTGGTCGAGTCGGCCGAGCAGTTGCAGGCCAACGGCCAGGCTTCGCTCAAGCGCCATAACTGGCCCGAGGATCAGTTCTACGGCCCCGGCGCGCTGGCCGGCGCCAACACCTGGGACAACAACGCCGCCATCGGCTTCAGCTACGCGCTGGACCTGTGGGGCCGCGAACGCAATGCCAGCGAACAGGCCGTGGATCAGGCCCACATGAGCGTGGCCGAGGCGCGTCAGGCCCAGCTGGAGCTGGAAAACAACGTGGTGCGCAGCTACATCCAGCTCAGCCTGCAGTTTGCCCGGCGCGATATCGTCCAGGCCGAGTTGGCCCAGCAGGAGCAGATCGTCGCCCTGGCCAAGCGCCGCCTCGACGGTGGCATCGGCACCCATTTCGAGGTCAGCCAGGCCGAAGCGCCGCTGCCCGAAACCCACCGCCAGATCGACAGCCTCAACGAAGAAATCGCCCTGACCCGCAACCAGCTGGCGGCCCTGGCCGGCAAGGGACCGGGGGAGGGCGGCAAGCTGCAGCGCCCAAGCCTGACCCTGGGCGCGCCGCTCAAGCTGCCGTCGAACCTGCCCGCCGAACTGGTCGGCCAGCGCCCCGATGTGGTCGCCAGCCGCTGGCAGGTCGCCGCCCAGGCGCGCGGCATCGATGTGGCCCATGCCGGTTTCTTCCCCAATGTCGACCTGGTGGGCAGCCTTGGCTTCATGGCCACCGGCGGCGGCCCGCTGGAGTTCCTCACCGGGCGCAAGTTCAACTACAACGTCGGGCCGGCGATCACCCTGCCGATCTTCGATGGTGGCCGCCTGCGTTCGCAGCTGGGCGTGGCCTCGGCCGGCTATGACGTGGCCGTGGCGCGCTACAACCAGACGGTGATCGGTGCGCTGAAGAACATCTCCGACCAGTTGATCCGCCGCGAGTCGATGAAGGAGCAGGCGCACTTCGCCGCCGAGTCCGTGGCCGCCGCGCAGAAGACCTACGACATCGCCACGGTGGCCTTCCAGCGCGGGCTCACCGACTACCTCAACGTGCTCAACGCCCAGACCCTACTGTTCCGCCAGCAACAGGTGCAACAGCAAGTGCAGGCCGCGCGCCTGATCGCCCATGCCGAACTGGTCACCGCCCTGGGCGGCGGCCTGGAAGCCGGCAACGTCGTGCCGGATGAACAGCGTCAGGCCGCGCCGCAGACCCCGGCCGCCCTGACGCTGGTCGACAAACTCCTCGACCACGCGGACCACGCCCAATGAGCGCACTGAGCTTGCCCCTGCGTTGGCTGCAGAGCCTGGAATGGCGCCGGGGGTTCTTCGCCTGGGCGCGCACCGACGGCGTCACCTGGGTGTACATCTTCAAAGTCCTGGCCGCCGCCTTCATTACCCTGTGGCTGGCCATGCGCCTGGAGCTGCCGCAGCCGCGCACGGCGATGATCACCGTGTTCATCGTCATGCAGCCGCAAAGCGGCCACGTGTTCGCCAAGAGCTTCTACCGGGTGCTCGGCACCCTGGCCGGTTCGGCGATGATGGTTGCGCTGATCGCGATCTTCCCGCAGAACACCGAGCTGTTCCTGCCCAGCCTGGCCTTGTGGGTGGGCCTGTGCTCGGCCGGTGCCATGCGCTACCGCACCTTCCGCGCCTACGGTTTTGTGCTGGCCGGTTACACTGCGGCGATGATCGGTCTGCCGGTGCTGGAGCACCCCGACCAGGCGTTCATGGCCGCGGTGTGGCGAGTGCTGGAAATTGCCCTGGGGATCCTGGTGTCGACCTTCGTCAGCGCCGCGATCCTGCCGCAGTCGGCCAGCGCCGCCATGCGCAACGCCCTGTACCAGCGCTTCGGCACCTTCGCCGGGGTGGTGGTCGAAGCGCTGCGCGGCGACAGCCAGCGCGACCGCTACGAGACCAGCAACGTACGCTTCGTCGCCGAAGCGGTAGGGCTCGAGAGCCTGCGCAACGTCACCGCCTTCGAAGACCCGCACATGCGTCGCCGCTCTGGCCGGCTGGTACGCATGAACAGCGAGTTCATGGCCATCACCACCCGCTTCAACGCCCTGCACCGGCTGCTGGAGCGCCTGCGCGCCCGTGGCCCGCTGCAGATCGTCGGCGCCATCGAGCCGGGCCTTGAGACGCTGGCCGAGCTGTTGCAACCCTATGTAGGCCGGGCGCTGACCGATGCCGATGCGCTGCGCCTGGCGCTCGAACTGGGTACTTATAAGGAAGGCCTGCAAGCCCAGGTCCGTGGGCTGCGGGCGGACTACCTGCAAACCTGCCCCAGCGAGTCCGATCTGCTTGATTTCCACACCGCCTTCGAGCTGCTCTACCGCTTCGTCGACGAGATGTACAGCTACGCCGAGACCCACGCCTCGCTGGCCGCCCATACCCACGAGCGCGAGCAATGGGACGAGCCTTACGTGGCCCAGACCAGCTGGCTGGTGTCGCTGGCCGCTGGCGTGCGCGCGTCGGCGGTGCTGTTGCTGCTGGGCAGCTATTGGCTGCTCAGCGACTGGCCCAGTGGTGCCATGATGACCCTGATCGCCACCGTCACCGTGGGCCTGTCGGCGGCCTCGCCGAACCCCAAGCGCATGTCGTTCCAGATGGCCTGCGGCACGGCGATCGGCGCCTTCATCGGCTTCTTCGAAACCTTCTTCGTGTTCCCCTGGATCGACGGCTTTCCCTTGCTGTGCATGGTGCTGGCGCCGGTGTTCGTGCTCGGTGCGTTCCTCGCCTCACGCCCGGCCTACGCCGGCTATGGCCTGGGCCTGCTGGTGTTCTTCGCCATCGGCTCGGTGCCCAACAACCTCACCGTCTACAACCCTTACACCTTCATCAACGACTACATCGGCATGGTCATCGGCATGTTCGTCTGCGCCGCGGCCGGGGCGATCATCCTGCCGCCCAACAGCCGCTGGCTGTGGAGCCGCCTGGAGCAGGAACTGCGCGAGCAGGTGCTGTTCGCCATCGGCGGTCGCCTGCGCGGCCTGGGCTCGGCCTTCGAAAGCCGCACCCGCGACCTGCTGCACCAGGCCTATGGCCTGGCCGCCGGCAAGCCGCAGGTGCAAAGCCAACTGATGGGCTGGATGTTCACGGTGCTGGAGATCGGCCACGCCGTCATCGAACTGCGCAAGGAGCAGGCCCGCGCGCCGGTGCACCCGGCCTATGCCGAGTCGCAGCCCTGGCGCCAGGCCATCCGCGTGATGGGCCGGGCGTTGGCGCGCCTGTTCCTGCAACCCAGCGCCAGCAACCACGAGCGCGCCCTGGTGGCCGTCGATCATGCCATCAGCCGGGTGCAGGCCACCGACGAACCCTTCGCCCGGCATTTCGACACCTCGGTGCTGCGCCGGGCGCAGAGCTACTTGCACTTCATCCGAACCTCCCTGCTCGACCCACAGTCGCCCTTGGCTCCGGCGAAAGGACTGCACGATGCCCCGTGAGATCGCCTTCCATGGCGTGTACATGCCCACCATGACCTTGATGTTCCTGTTCGCCCTGGGCCTGGCCTGGGGCTTGGACCGGTTCATCGCCAGCCATGACGGCTACCGCTTCTTCTGGCACCCGGCGCTGCTGCGCCTTTCCCTGTTCGTCTGCCTGTTCGGCGCCCTGGCGCTGTCGCTCTACTGGTGAGAAACCTTCGATGAAAAAGTTCTTCAGCCTGATCGCCACCCTGCTGGTGCTGACCGCTGCCGTGGTGATCGGCCGCCAGTTGTGGCTGCACTACATGACCACGCCCTGGACCCGCGACGGCCGGGTGCGCGCCGACATCATCAACGTCGCCGCCGACGCGCCGGGCTATGTGGTGGACGTACCAGTCAAGGACAACCAGCGGGTGAAGAAGGGCGATGTGCTGATCCGCATCGACCCCGAGCACTACCAGCTGGCGGTGGATCAGGCCAAGGCGCTGGTCGCCTCGCGCAAGGCCACCTGGGAAATGCGCAAGGTCAACGCCAAGCGCCGTGCCGACATGGACAACCTGGTGATCTCCAAGGAGAACCGCGACGACGCCAGCAACATCGCCAACTCGGCGCTGGCCGACTACCAGCAGGCCCAGGCCCAGCTGGCTGCGGCCGAGCTCAACCTCAAGCGTACACAGATCGTCGCCACCGTGGATGGCTACGTGACCAACCTGAACATCCACAAGGGCGACTACGCCCGCACCGGCGAGGCGGTGATGGCGGTTGTGGATGAAAACTCGTTCTGGGTGTACGGCTTCTTCGAGGAGACCAAGTTGCCCCATGTGAAGGTGGGCGATGTGGCCGAGTTGCAGATGATGAGCGGCGAGCGCCTGGGCGGGCATGTGGAGAGCATTGCCCGGGGTATTTACGACCGCGACAACCCGCAGAGCCGCGAGCTGATCGCCGATGTGAATCCCACCTTCAACTGGGTAAGGCTGGCGCAGCGGGTGCCGGTGCGGATTCATATCGATGAGGTGCCGGAGGGGTATCTGCTGGCGGCGGGGACGACTTGTACGGTGGTGGTGAAGCCGGGCCATCAGGAGAACTGATAATTTTGCCAGTTATGCAAGGGGGAGAATCAGAGAATAGTGGCAGAGACTGTTTCGTCGGGCGGTTGATGGAGGGCACATGGATGAACGCAGGTGAATCCAAACCACGCTGTTGGCGCGCCTATGGGCCCTATGGCTATTCTGGCGGCCTGAGCGATGCTGCGGGGCTGCTCGGATTCAATGGTGTTCAAGCTGATGCATTAACTGGCAATTACGCGCTTGGGAATGGGCACAGGATCTACAACGTCGGGCTGATGCGATTTCAGTGCCCGGACAGGCTGAGCCCATTTGGACGTGGGGGTCTTAATGCCTACGCTTACTGTTCGGGTGATCCTGTCAACATGACTGATCCTACTGGCCAGTTTTCGTTTGGCGTGCGTCGTCTAATCCAAGGGATGAAGGGGTGGTCGAAAGAGATTACGGCGAGGAAACCCCTTAAAAACTGGGAAACGCTAAAGCTCGACGATGAGATTTCATACACCACTTCCAAGATGGAATCTAAGTCATTGGAGGTAAGGGTTGTAGCCGATAAAACGTCGTTGATGACCGCTATCAATCTATCGAAAACGCAAAAAAAATGGGTGCTTACCGATAAAGGTGAGGTGATAGTCATGGCCTATCTTGACCCAGTCCTTAATCGTCATAAAGCTTCCCATGCAAGCATGGCCGCGATTGCAGCGCGTGACTTTCAGACCAGTCCTTCAGTTGTTGCCGCAGGATGGTTGAAAATGGAAGGAAATAAAGTTGTCATTGATAACGTAACCGGCCACTACAGGATGCGGGCTAATAGGCTTTGGTCGGCCAAGATGCATTTCGAAAAGTTGGCTGAGGGTACCAAGTTCGTTAGAGATCCCCATCATTTCTGACTGACGGGTAGCGGCAGGCGTGAGTCGAACCCAGCCCAGTTCCCGCTCGCCCTTGCTCGGTTCCTTGACTGAAAGGGGTATCGAGTTCGCAGGCTTGCACCAATGTTCCTAGAAGTTAAAACCTTTCAACTCAACTTCGAAGACGATCAGCGGCAATTGCACAAGGCCTGCAAGGACAGTCAGACCAAACATCTATTAGCTTTCAGAGGCCGCCCCCACCAACACCGGCACCTCTACCCGATCGATCACCTTGGCACTGATCGACGGATCCAGCAGCCTTCCGAGCCGCGACAGGTGGCGGTGCCCCACGATGATCAGCTCGCATTCAAGCTCCCGGGCCTTGGCGACGATGGCGTCCACCGGCTGAGCGGCAACCAGGCAGCCGAGGCTGTCGAAGCCGGCTTCGCGCAGGGTCTTCACGGCGTTGCTCACGGCATGTTCAGCCAGCTTCTGCTCGTCGCAGGCGGCGGGGTATTCCTGCAGCTCTTGCGCGGTGTAGGTCGTGTGCTGCCCGTGCACGGCGAAGGTCGCGTCGATGGCCAACAGCACGTGCAAGGTGTGCTCGCCGGGGCGGCAGTAGCGGCGGGCGAGGGTGAGCAGGCTGGCGGCTGTGGGGGAGGCGTCGATGGCGATCAGCACTGGGTGTGGCATGGGAATTCCTTGTTGGCAGTGGCGGCCCAATCGCGGGGCAAGCCCGCTCCCACGCCATCTATAGATTGCTCGTGGGAGCGGGCTTGCCCCGCGATTGGGCCGGTACAGGCTGACGCATCGACCGGCCGGGATAAATGGCCCCCCACGCACGGTGCCATTGCGTCTGACGCAATCCACCAACCTGATACCATCGCGTTTCCCACAGCTGTCACGGAAAACGGCCATGCAACTCCCGGACATGAACCTGCTCGTCGCCCTCGACGCCCTGCTCGACGAAGGCAGCGTGGTCGGCGCCGCCCAGCGCATGAACCTGAGCCCGGCAGCCATGAGCCGCACGCTGGGGCGCATCCGCGAGGCCATGGGCGATCCGATCCTGGTGCGCGCCGGCCGCGGGCTGGTGCCGACGCCCCGGGCGCTGGCCCTGCGCGACCAGGTGCGGGCACTGGTGGAGCAGGCCGGGTTGGTGTTTCGCAGTGGCGACGAGGTCGACCTGGCGAACCTCGACCGGGCCTTCAATATCCGCACCAACGACCTGTTCATCGCCCTGTACGGCGCCCGTCTGCTGCACATGATGCTGGCCGAGGCGCCGAACACCGTGCTGCGCTTCGTCCCCGAGCACCAGGGCGATGACGACCTGGTGCTGCGCCATGGGCAGATCGACCTGGTGGTCAGTTCGAGCATCGACATGGGGCCGGAGATCAAGGTACAGAGCCTGTTCGACACCTGGTTCGTCGGGCTGGCGCGGGCCGACCACCCGATCTTCGACGCCGAGATCACCCCGCAGCGCTTTGCCCGCTACCCGCAGATCAGCGTGTCGCGACGCGGGCGGGCCAACGGGCCGATCGATGTAGAGCTGGGCGCCCATGGCGTGCAGCGCAGGGTAGCGCTGATCACGCCGAGCTTTCATTCGGCGATGTTCTCGTTGCCGGAGTCGGACCTGATCCTGCCGATGCCGGCGAACATCCTCGGCAGCGTGACCAAGTTCGGCCTGCCGTTGCGTTCGTTCGATATCCCGGTGCCGCTGGAGAAGGTGCGGGTGATGCAGGCCTGGCATCCACGCTTCGACAACGACCCGGCGCACCGTTGGTTGCGCCGGACCATGCGCGCCTGCTGCGCGGGTGAGCCGTAAAACCGAGTCGCCTGCTTCGCGGGTAAACCCGCTCCCACAGGATTGCGCAAGATCTTAAGCCTGCGCTGTACCTGTGGGAGCGGGTTTACCCGCGAAGCAGACGCCGCCGATTTCAGAGCTGGATTGCGTATGACGCAACATAAACCTGCCAACAAGTCAGTTTTCGTCAGCATTCGACCTTCTTAGACTTCTCCCAGCCCTGAATTTGTTGCTGGAGATGTCATTCCATGAGTTCCCTGACCGCGCCCTCTGCCGCGCTGGCCGCCGCCCCCGCGCCGGCCGCCCCCGTGCAGGCGGCGTTCGGCCTACGGGTGGTGGTGGGGCTGTTCGGCGTATTGCTGGCGGTGTTGTGCGCCGGGCTCAACGAGGTGGTGACCAAGATTTCCCTGAGCGACATCCGTGGCGCCATGGGCATCGGTGCCGACGAAGGGGCCTGGCTGCTGGCGGTGTACAGCGCCGCCTCGGTGTCGGCCATGGCCTTCGCCCCGTGGCTGGCCACCACCTTTTCGCTGCGCCGCTTCACGATGTCCGCCGTCGGCCTGTTCGCCGTGCTTGGCCTGCTCCAACCCTTCGCGCCCAATCTGCACAGCCTGATGCTGCTGCGCATTGTGCAAGGCTTCGCCTCTGGTGCCCTGCCGCCGATGCTGATGAGCGTGGCCCTGCGCTTCCTGCCGCCGGGCATCAAGGTCTACGGCCTGGCCTGCTACGCCCTGACCGCCACCTTCGGGCCCAACCTGGGCACACCCCTGGCGGGCCTGTGGACCGAATACGTTGGCTGGCAGTGGGCGTTCTGGCAGATCATCCTGCCGTCCTTGCTGGCCATGGCCTGCGTGGGCTGGGGCCTGCCCCAGGACCCGCTGCGCCTGGAGCGTTTCAAGCAGTTCGACTGGCGCGGCGTGTTGCTCGGCCTGCCGGCGATCAGCAGCATCGTCCTGGGCCTGTCGCTGGGCGATCGTTGGGGCTGGTTTGACTCGCCGCTGATCTGCTGGCTGCTCGGCGGTGGCCTGCTGTTGCTGGTGCTGTTCCTGTACAACGAATGGTCCGAACCACTGCCGTTCTTCCAGCTGCGCATGCTGTCGCGGCGCAACCTGAGCTTCGCGCTGCTGACGCTGGCTGGGGTACTGATCGTGCTCTCCGGCGTGGGCAGCATTCCCTCTGCTTACCTGGCGCAAATCCAGGGCTATCGGCCGGCGCAGACCAGCCCGCTGATGATGCTGGTGGCCATGCCGCAACTGATCGCACTGCCGCTTACGGCGGCGCTGTGCAACATCCGCGCGGTGGACTGCCGCTGGGTGCTGGCGCTCGGGCTGGCCATGCTGGCGGCATCGTGCGTGGGCAGCAGCCTGCTCACTTCGCAGTGGATCCGCGGCGACTTCTACCCCTTCTACCTGCTGCAGGTGTTCGGCCAGCCGATGGCGGTGCTGCCGCTGCTGATGCTCTCGACCAACGGCATGACCCCGCAGGAAGGCCCGTTTGCCTCCAGCTGGTTCAACACGGTCAAGGGCCTGTCGGCGGTGATCGCCGGTGGCCTGCTCGATGCCCTGGGCACCGTGCGCCGGCATTTCCATTCCAACCACCTGGTCGACAGCCTGGGCAACGCGCCGCTGGTGGACGACAACGCCGCCGGCCTGGCCAAGCGCATCCACGACCAAGCGCTGGTGCTGACCTCCGCCGACCTTTACCTGGTGATGGCGTGCATCGCCGTCGCTTTGATCTGCCTGATTCCCTTCGTGCCTACCCGGGTCTACCCACCGCGTGCGGTGGCCTGAACCTGTGGATGAATTCGAGACATTGAAATGACCAACAACCGCAAAACGCTGTTCATCGGCTCTGTACTGGCCGTGGCCGTGCTGGCCGCCATCGTCGGGCCCTGGATGCTCGGCAGCGACCATCGCCAGAGCACCAACGATGCCTACATCACCGCCGACTACACCGTGGTCGCGCCCAAGGTGTCGGGCTTCATCAAGGAGGTGCTGGTGGAGGACAACCAGCAAGTCACGGCCGGCCAGTTGTTGGCGACCATCGACCCGCGTGACTACCAGGCGGCCCTCGATGCCGCCCAGGCCCAACTGCTGGTGGCCAAGGCCCAGAGCCTGGATGCCCGCGCCACCCTGGAACGCCAGGCGGCCTTGATTGCCCAGGCCGAGGCGGCGGTGAAAGCGGCCCAGGCCGAAGCCGCTTTCGCCGACCACGAAGTCACCCGCTACAGCCGCCTGGCCGAACAAGGCGCCGGCACCGTGCAGAATGCCCAGCAGGCACAGAGCCGCGTCGACCAGGCCCGCGCACGGCTGGCCAATACCCAGGCGGCCCTGGTGGCCACGCGCAAGCAGGTGGACATCCTCAGCGCCCAGGTGGCCAGCGCCGATGGCCAGCTCAAACGTGCCGAAGCGGGGCTGGAGAAAGCTCAGCTGGACCTGTCCTACACCCGCATCACCGCGCCGGTGGACGGCATGGTCGGCGAGCGCGCCCTGCGCGTGGGTGCCTACGTGAATCCGGGGGCGCGGTTGCTGTCGGTGGTGCCGCTGGAGCGTGCCTATATCGTCGGCAACTTCCAGGAAACCCAACTGACCCACGTGCAACCGGGCCAGCCGGTGAGCATCAGCGTCGATACCTTCGCCGGTGAAAAGCTGCACGGCCATGTTGAAAGCATTGCCCCGGCCACCGGGGTGACCTTCGCCGCGGTGAAACCCGACAACGCCACCGGCAACTTCACCAAGGTGGTGCAGCGCATCCCGGTGAAGATCGTCTTCGATGACGGCCAGCCGCTGCTCGCACGCCTGCGGGTGGGCATGTCGGTGGAGGCGACCATTGATACCCAGGGTGACCGGCTCGATGGCAAAGAGGTGACTGCGCGATGAGTGGGCAACCGATCGATGGGGTTGAAAGACTTGAGAGCGCCGGGGCTGCTGCGCAGCCCTATCGCGACACAAGGCCGCTCCTACAGGCGACCGCGATCCCTTGTAGGAGCGGCCTTGTGTCGCGAAAGGGGCGCGCAGCGGCCCCCGTGCTGCTAGCCATGCTGCTGGCCGGCTGCACCCTGGGCCCGGATTTCCAGCGCCCGACCAGCGAAGCGCCAAAGGAGTGGGCCGCCCTGCAAGGTAAGGCTGCGGCCAGCCAACCGATGGCCGAACCGCTGGAACTGCGCTGGTGGGACAGCTTCCACGATCCACGCCTGAGTGCCCTGATCCAGAAGGTCGCCGAGCGCAACCTCGACCTGCAGATGGCCAGCGCACGCCTGCTGCAAAGCCGCGCCCTGCGCAGCACCGTGGCGGCGGACGAAGCGCCGTCGGTGGACGTGAATGCCGGCTACAGTCGTGCGCGCAACAGCGCCGAAGGCCTGAACGACCCTTCCGGCAACGCGGGCAAAGCGGCGTACAACCTCTGGCAGGGCGACCTGGTCGCCGGCTGGGAACTGGATCTGTGGGGCCGCGTGCGGCGCCAGGTCGAGGCGGCCGACGCTACGGTCGAAGTGGCCGAGAACGACCGCCGTGGCGTGCTGCTGGCGCTGCTCTCGGAAACCGCCGGCAACTACATCCAGTTGCGTGCCGTGCAGCACACCCTCGAGGTGACCCAGGACAACCTCAAGGTTGCCCGCCACAGCCTGAAGCTGTCCGAGGACCGCCAGGCGCAAGGCGTCGCCACCCGGCTCGATGTGGCCCAGGCCAGCGCCCAGGTGGCGTCGATCGAAGCCCGGCTGCCGACCCTGGAGGCGCGCCGCGACGACCTGATCAACGCCCTCAGCCTGCTCGCCGCCGAACCGCCGCGCAGCCTGCAAAGCGAGCTGTTGCAAGGCGGCGAGCTGCCCGAGCCGCAGCAGCGCTTTGCCATTGGCCTGCCGTCGGAGCTGGCCGAGCGCCGCCCTGACATCCGCCAGGCCGAAGCCCGCCTGCATGCGGCCACCGCCAGCATCGGCGTGGCCAAGGCTGACTTCTACCCGAGCATTCGGCTGTCGGGCAGTGTCGGTTTCCAGGCCATGCAGTTGTCCGATTTCGGCGCCTGGGATTCACGACGATTTGCCTTCGGGCCGCAGCTGTCGCTGCCGATCTTCGAGGGTGGGCGGCTCAAGGGCACGCTGGAACTGCGCGAAGCCCAGCAACAGGAAGCGGCGCTGAACTACCGCAAGGTGGTGCTGGGTGCCTGGCATGAGATCGACGACGTGCTGCGCCTGTACAACGCCAGCCAGCTGCGCCGCGACCACTTGGCCGAGGCGGTGCGGCAGAACCGCATCGCCCTGGAGACGGCGCAGCGCCAGTATGTGGAAGGGGCGGTGGACTTTCTCAATGTGCTGAGCGTGCAGGGGGCGCTGCTGGCCAGCGAAGAGCAGTGGATCGACAGCTCTGCGGCGGTGTCGCAGGCGTTGGTGGGGTTGTACAAGGCCCTGGGTGGCGGCTGGCAGGCGTTCGACCAGGAACTGTGTTCGCAAGCGCACAGTTCCTGTGGGAGCGGCTTTAGCCGCGAAGCAGGCGGCGCGGTGGATGGCACCGGCTCTGCCGGTGTTCGCGGCTAAAGCCGCTCCCACAGGATGCGTGCAGTTCGATGAGGGGCGACTTGCCCCGCGATTGAGTTAGAGCGGCCGCAACAACCCGAAACGCTTGCGCAACACCCAATCCAGCAACCTCTGCGGCAACACCCGCGCCATCAACGGCAACGCCGTGCTGCCATTGCCGATACGCACCAGCGCCGGCACTGGCGACTTGCGCGTAGCGGCCAGCAAGCGCTGGGCAAACACCGCCGCCGAAGTCGGCCGATCCTGCGAGGCCCGCGCCCGGGCCTGCACCTGCTCACGCAACGGCCACCACGGCGAGTCGCTCGCCAGCACCTGTTCTGCCTGCTGCTGGGCATTGCTGGCGAACTGCGAGGCAATCGCCCCCGGCTGCACTTCCATCACCTGGATGCCGAACGGCGCCAGCTCCAGGCGCAGCGCATCGGTCAGCCCGTGTACCGCCGCCTTCGAGGCGCAGTAGGCGCCGGCGAATGGCGTGACCAGCACGCCCGAGACACTGCCGATGTTCACCACCAGCCCACGGGAACGCCGCAGCAGCGGGAACAGCGCGCGGGTCACGCCCACCAGGGCGAAAACGTTGGTTTCGAACTGTTGGCGCATGGCCTCGACACCGCCGTCGAGCAGTGGGCCCATGGCGCCGTAGCCGGCGTTGTTGATGAGGATGTCGAGGCCACCGTGGCGGTCTTCCAGCTCGTCGGCCAGGCGGGTCAGCGCCTCGCTGTCATTCACATCCAGTTGCCGTGCGGCGAAGCCGGCGGCGAGCAGGGTGTCGACATCGTCGAGCTTGCGGGCGGTGGCCCAGACTTCGTGGCCGGCATCGCGGAAGGCGTCGGCCAGGGCGCGGCCGATGCCGCTGGAACAACCGGTGATGAGGACGGTGGGCATGGAGGGGGCCTGTGGTCTGGAGGTTTTGATAGTGCCTGTTCCGGCCTCTTCGCGGGTAAACCCGCTCCCACAGGATCGGCACCGTTCTCAAGGCCTGTGCAATACCTGTGGGAGCGGGCTTGCCCCGCGAAGAGGCCAGTAAAGACAACAGATTAGTTGGCGAATGTACCTTGCAGATGCTCGGCACGAAACTCAAGGGTCTGCGGCCGATACCCCGAACGCAGCGGCGGCAACGGCAGGCAGTCGCTCCACTCGGCGCCGGGCTGCAATTCGCCCGGGCCGCGATAGCGCGGTGCTGCATAGGTGTTCTCGGCAAGGTTCACGGTATCGCCCGGGGCATAGGCGCCCACGCGCCAGCGCAGTTCGGACAAGGGGACCTTGTTGCCGTTCTTCATGCGCACCTGCAGGGCGCGGTCGGCGGGGCATTGATCGGGGGCGTAACTCAGGCGCAGATCGAGGCGCGCCAGTTGCGACGCTTCGCGGTTGTCCTGCCAGACCACGCCCAGTGCCACCAGCCCCAGTCCGCACACGGCCGCCAGGGAAATCGGCAGGGCCTTGGCCGGGTAGCGCAGCAGCAGGACCAGCCAGGTGAGGACGAGCAGGGCGCCGATGATCATTGAATAGGCCTTGATGGCGGGGGTTCGATCATCGTAGCGGGAAATGAGTGAGGGCTCAAAAGGTGTAGCGGGCAAGGAAATACAGCGATGGTTTCCATCGAAACTCACATGTCAGCGGCGTCAACGCCGGTCTCACATGTGCTTGGAGATTGTCCTGAAAGCTTGTCGTATAAATTTCGTACAAGTGTACCTGTTAATTTTGCTAGTTTCGCGAGGTGTTAGCTTAAGCCTAGGATGATGATGCTGTTCATATCAATTTGAAGAGGGTGCATGATGAAAAGCTCATTGTCTTTACTCGCTGCGAGTGGTGTTTTCAAAGGTGTTGTAGTTTATAAGGATGCTCCGGAATTCAAGTTTAACCTCTCTGAGGTTGACCTTTTGAGATATCACGGAAGGCTGCGGATCCTGGCGGTCCAAGACGGAACAATGATTATTTTGGAGTTCAAGGATACTCCTCAGACACCGGAATCCATTCCCGTTAACTATGCAGAAATCGAAGGGGGGGATACTCCCTTTGCCAGGGGGCAGTCAGGCAAAATCAAAGGGTTGATAAATAATTCGACTACTCTCAAGTGTGAGTCATTTACTGCGAGCTTGAAAGATCATAAAGGCCAGGATGTTGAATTTTCTGGACGCTTTGAACTTGATTTGACAAAGTAAAATCGAACTGATGTTCGCTGCGTTGTTATTTCTGCGATGTCGTAAGTGTACACACTTGCCGACGTGCAACGCTGGTCATGACCAGCAAGCTGGCTCCTATGAGGAGTTGCGTAGAGGCCAGCTTGCTGTTGGTATGGCCTTTTGTCCTTACTGCGCGATGGTCTTCACCGAAACCCCACGCTCCACCGGCGTGGACGTACGCCCATACACATCCTCGAAGCGCTCGATATCATCCTCGCCCAGGTAGCTCCCGGACTGCACTTCGATGATCTCCAGCGGGATCTTGCCCGGGTTGCGCAGGCGGTGCACCGAGGCGATCGGGATGTAGGTGGACTGGTTCTCGGTGAGCAGGAACACGTTCTCGTCGCAGGTCACCTCGGCGGTGCCGGACACCACGATCCAGTGCTCGGCGCGGTGGTGGTGCATCTGCAGCGACAGCGCGGCGCCCGGCTTGACGGTGATGTGCTTGACCTGGAAGCGCCCGCCCATGTCCACCGAGTCGTACGAGCCCCACGGGCGGTAGACCTCCAGGTGGTTCTGGGTCTCCGTGCGGCCCTGGGCATCGAGGGTGTTGACCAGTTGCTTGACCCCCTGAACCTTGTCCTTGTGGGCGATCATCATGGCGTCCTTGGTTTCCACCACCACGATGTTCTCGAGGCCGATCACCGACACCAGCTTGCCGTTGCCGTGGATCATGCAGTTGTGGCTGTCCTGCACCACCACGTCGCCCTTGGTGACGTTGCCGTTGTCGTCCTTCTCGTGCACGTCCCACAGCGACGACCAGCAACCCACGTCGCTCCAGCCGGCCGACAGCGGTACCACGCAGGCGCGCTGGGTCTTTTCCATCACCGCATAGTCGATGGAGTTGTCCGGGCAGCAGGCGAAGGTGGCTTCGTCGATGCTCAGCACATCGTCCGCTTCGTCACTGCGCTCCAGGGCCAAGAGGCAGGTGTCGTAGATGTCCGGGTCGTGTTTCTTCAGCTCTTCGAGGAAGCGGCTGGCGCGGAACAGGAACATGCCACTGTTCCAGAAGTAGCCTCCGGCGCGGACGAACTCGCCGGCGCGTTTCTCGTCGGGCTTCTCGACGAACTGCGCCACCCGGGCCACGCCTTCGGGCAGCAGCGCATCCTGGCTGGAGCGGATGTAGCCGTAGCCGGTCTCGGGCTTGGTCGCCGGCACGCCGAACAGCACCATCTCGCCGCGCTCGGCGGCCACGGTGGCCAGGGCCAGGGCGCGTTGCAGGGCCTTCTGGTCCTCGATCACGTGGTCGGCCGGCAGCACCAGCATCAATTCGTCACGGCCTTCGTTGACCAGCTTCATGGCGGTCATCGCCACGGCCGGCGCGGTGTTGCGCCCGAACGGCTCCATCAGGATGGCCTGGGTTTCCAGTTTCAGCGCGCCCAGCTGCTCCTGGACGATGAACTTGTGGTCCTTGTTGCAGACCACGATGGGGGTGTCCATGCCGTCGAACACCAGGCGCTGGATGGTCTGCTGGAACAGCGTGTGCTCGCCGGTCAGGGCCAGGAACTGCTTGGGGAACTGCTTGCGCGACAAAGGCCACAGACGCGAACCGCTACCACCAGAAAGAATTACCGGGATCATGTTGTTTCTCCAATAAGGTCGTTAAGAGGCAGGGATCAGTTAGTGGACACTGGGCGGGTGACCCAGACCGGCGACAGGCTGCTGCCGGAGCCGGTGACGTACAGCACGGCCGCTTCGCCGCGCTCCAGGGCGACGGGTTTGACGTCGCCGACTTTCTTGTCGCCTGCATACAGCGCGAGGTTGACCTTCACCGGGTTGATCTCGCGCTCGCCACGGCCCTTGGCCGCCACCGGCTTGACCACTTCGGTCTTGCCGTCGGCGGTCTTCAGGGTCAGTTGCTGGTCGCTGAGGTTCTGCACGCGCACCAGGGCTTTCTGCTTGTTCTTGAACGGTGGCTCTTCGATCAGCTGCGGGTTGCCGCCGGCGTTGTTGACCAGGGTGTAGTACTTGTCGGCGGCCAGCTTGACCGGGACGTTCTTGCCGCCGACCTGGGCGGTGTAGTCACCGCCGGGCAGGAAGCTGAAGTCGCTGCTGGCCTGGGCGCCGACCTGCTTGATCTGGGTATTGCCCACGCTCGCGGCAGTGGGGGCGCTCGAAGCGTTGTACAGGCGCACGAAGGTCGAGCCTTTCGGCGCGCTCGGGCCGTAAAGGGCGGCGTCGGCACCGGCGAAGGCCTGCATCGAGGCCAGGCTCAGGCCGGCAGCGAGGGTGAGGGCTTTGGCAATGGAAGTCTTGGTGGTCATGTGCGTGTTCCTCTCTATCTTCAGTGGTCCGTCCGGTTGGACGACAGGGCCAGGTTTTCTTCGGATTTGCGGGAGTTCTTCAGCTGCGCGATCCACTGCGGATCGAAGGCGCTGAGGTCGTTCTTCATTGGCAGATATCGTTCCGGGAATTCCCACACCACAACCTGTGGCGGGGCGTTCTTGAAGGCGTCGCTTTGCAGGTACTTGAGCATCGGCAGCAGCGGGCCGTGGCCGTCTTCGGCGTAGTTGGCGACGTCGCTGCGCAGGGCCTGCTGCAGGGCGCCGAGGAAGTTCCAGTGCGGGTTGGCGCTGTAGCTGGTGCCTACCAGCGCCACCGGGATGCGGCTGTCGTCGAACAGTGCGTCGTCGCCGCTTTCGCCTTCGGCCGGCACCGGATGGGTCTTGCGTTGCTGCAGGGTGTCCGGGGTGGGCAGCAGGTTGCTGAACAGCGGGTCCAGCGGCAGGAAGTTGGTCAGGTCGCCCTTGTACGGCGCGCTGGCGCCGGCCTCGGTGATGTACGCCTGGGGTTCGCCGGTGAGCAGGCCCTGGCGGTTGACGGCTTCGGCCAAGGATTGCGCGACCACCTCGGCGCCCAGCGGCGTCCAGTGGGTGTCGGTGCGCAGGAACACCTGGCCACGGGCCTTGGCTTGCTCCAGCGGGGCCAGCAGGTCGGGGGCGAATACATTTGCCTGGCGCACCTGGGCGTGGAACTGGTTGAACAGGTCTTCGTGCAGGCTGGCCGGCGCCTCTTTGCCGAGGTACTCGGAGTAGAGGCGGGCCTTGGCCGGGACGATCGCCAGCACCAGTTGCACGCCCTGGCGCTGCAGGCTGTCGCGGATGCCGCGCACCAGCGCCAGGTTGTCCTGCATCTGCTGTTGCGCGCCGACGGTGGGCTTGAACTCTTCGTCGCTGAACAGCCATTGGTCGCGGCCCAGCACCACGCCGGGGCGGCCTTCGTTGAACAGCTTGAAGTCCAGCGCGGCCCACAGGTTGGTGCCCAGGCGCTTGATCGGGAACTGCTCGTCGTAGTGGGTTTCGGCGGCCTTGGCCAGCTTGCCGTCGAGCAGGCTCATCTGCCCGGTGCGGGTGAAGCTGTCCAGGCCACCGACCGACCAGGCGCCCAGCCCGACCAGCAGCCCCATGAACGACAGCGAGTAGGTGATGCGAAGTGTCCGGTTCATGTGTCGGGCCTCAGAACTGGAAGTACAGGAAGGGTGAGTAGCTCTGCGCCGAGAGCTTGAGCACCGAGGCGATGAACAGCAGCAGCACCAGGGCGCGGGTCATGATCCGCGTCCAGTCCAGGCCGACCGAGCCATCGGCGTTGACCTGCACCACGGCCGCTTTCGGTGCTGGAGTGGCGTTGCGGTAGAAGTCGCGCAGGCCGAAGAACGCCAGGCTCAGGTAGGCCACGATTAGGGTCGCGACTTGCAGGCCGGTGAGGTTGGCGCGGTTGAGTTCCGACAGCTGCCAGTCGCCGAAGCTGAACATGGCGCCGTACATGCGTGCGGCCACGTGCAGGTTTTCGGCGCGGAAGATCACCCAGCCGACCACCACCAGCAGGAAGGTGAAGGCCCATTTCACCGGGTTGAAGCGCTGCGGGTTGGTGTCCAGGCCCAGCGCACGCTCGATGGCCAGCCACATACCGTGCCAGGCGCCCCAGATGATGTAGGTGAAGTTGGCGCCGTGCCACAGCCCGCCCAGCAGCATGGTCAGGAACAGGTTGCGATAGGTGTTGAAAGTGCCTTTGCGGTTACCGCCCAGGGTGATGTACAGGTAGTCGCGCAGCCAGGTCGACAGGCTGATGTGCCAACGGCGCCAGAACTCGGTGATCGACTGGCTGATGTACGGCTGCTTGAAGTTCTCCATGAAGCGAAAGCCCATCATCAGGCCCAGGCCGATGGCCATGTCGCTGTAGCCGCTGAAGTCGAAGTACAGCTGCGCGGTGTAGGCCAGCGCACCGAGCCAGGCATCGCCGGTGGTGGGGTTCTGCAGGGCGAAGCAGTGGTCGGCGACCACCGCCAGGGTGTCGGCGATGAACACTTTCTTGATGAAGCCCTGCATGAAGCGGGTGCAGCCTTCGGAGAACTTGTCGAGGGTGTGGGTGCGGTTGTTGAACTGGTCGACCAGGTCCTTGAAACGCAGTACGGGGCCGGCGATCAGGTGCGGGAAGATCGCCACGAACGCCGCGAAGTCGATCAGGTTGCGGGTGGCCGGGGTGTCGCCGCGGTACACGTCGATGATGTAGCTGATCGACTCGAAGATGTAGAACGAGATGCCGATCGGCAGCAGCACGTGGGTCAGGATGAACGGCTCCAGGCCCATCGAGGTCATGATCGCGTTGAGGCTGTCCACCCCGAAGTTGGCGTACTTGAAGTAGCCGAGGATGCACAGGTCGACGCCCACGCCCAGCAGCAGCCAGCGCTGGGCGGGCTTGGTGCGCACGCCGGCGGCGCCCACCTTGAGGCCGATCCAGTAGTTCCACAGGGTCACGCCGGCGAACAGGGCGAGGAAGTCCACCCGCCACCAGGCGTAGAAGATGTAGCTGGCAACCAGCAGCAGCAGGTTGCGATAGCGGTTCCCGCTCACGTAGTACAAGCCGAGGAAGACCGGCAGGAACAGGAACAGGAACACGTTGGACGAGAAGACCATCCCGGTTCTCCTAGTTATGCACAGCACCTGGGGCACAGCGCCCCCCAAACCCCCCACGAAAAAAGTGGGAGATCACCATGGCGTGGGAGCGGGCTTGCCCCGCGATGGCGTCGGCAGGGCCAACACCTTTGCCCATTCGGGCCTCATCGCGGGGCAAGCCCGCTCCCACAACGACTTACTTTTTCTGTTCGGCCTGCGGGTCGTAGACCCGCGTCACATCACCGCCCAGCCTGAAGCTGTTGAACGGCTGCATGCCGTGCTTGCGCTTTAGGGTGGCGGCGTCGCAGCGGTACAGCTGGCACCAGGGTTCGAGCCAGGCGTACTTGCTGTCGATCTTCAGGTCGCCCATGTCCTGCTTCTCGCCGTTGCGGGCCTTGAACGCGCTGGGGTCTTTCGAGCCGTTCAGCACTTTCTCGCCGAGGCGGCGCAGGGCGTTGTCGTTCTCGCCGCGCACATCCACGCCATTGGCCTGGGCGAAGCTGGCAATCATCGCCAGCGGCGGCAGGGCGTAGTTGTGGTAGGCCAGGGCGCGCTGCTTGCGCTTGAGCTCGTTGGGCAAAAAGCCCTGGGCATCGACCTGGTTGGCGCCGACCCGGTATTCCTTCACCGCCCAGTCGAACAGGTCGCGCCGGTCGGTGGCCACGGCGGTGGCCATCACCGACCAGGCCGCCCAGTAGCTGTGGTTGTTGATCTTCTCCAGCGGCAGGTCGCTCCAGTCGCGCACGGTTTGCGAGGCCAGGCGGCCCAGCCATTTTTCGATGGCTTCGGCCTCGGCCTGGTGCGCGGCCAGCGGCTGCGAGTTGGAGAACTTCAGGCGCAGCCACGAACCGCTCATGCTGCCCAGCGCCCATTTGCGCATGGACTTGCCGGTGTGGTTGTAGTCGGTGGACATCAATGCGTCGGCGCGGGCCCAGCTGCCGAGCCAGTCCAGGGCGCAGTCGAGCTGGGCCGGGCGGCCGTCGCGCATGTACTGGCCGATCATCTTGCTCACGCCTTTCTCGAGGGTGGTGATGTCCTTGGTCGAGTCACGGAAGGCTTTCTCCGAGGCGACATTGAGCGTCGCGCGGGCCTTGTCGGAGCCCTCGTACTTGCTGCGAAACTGCAGCGAACCGGTGTAGGGCCTGGGCGCCGCCTCGCAGCGGAAGTTGCCGTCGCCGGTCTTGAGCTTCTCGATGCCCTCGTAGTACCCCTGGGGCGGTACCAGCGCGGCCTGCGCCGCACCGCCGAACAGGGCGAGGGCGAGCAGGGCGGGTGCAGTCTTGTGGCTGATGGATGTCATGGTCGCCTCACTGGCCAGCTTGCGCGGTGTGCTGCGCGGGGCTGGCAAAGTTGTTGCGTTTGCACAGTTTCGCTTCGACTTTCTGGGTGCCGCTTTCCGGCCCCTGGACTTCCAGGGCCAGCAGGTTCTGGCCCGCCCAGTCTTCGTCCTCGCGCATCTGGAAGACGAAGCGGCCGTCGGTGTCGGAGGTCGTGGGCTTCTCGATCTTGATGTCCTCGTGGCGGCCGTTGAGGTACCACAGGGTGGCCTGCAGCACTTTCACCGAGCTGTCCTCGAACTTGATGTCGAGCTGGTGGTTGCGGTTGACCAGGTCCTTGATCACGCCGTTCTTGCCGTTGACCATCAGCTCGTTCTTGCCGGGCTTGAGGGTGGCGCTGGCGCTCATCTGCGCAGGGCGGCCGTCGCAGCCGTCGTCGAGCAGGCCGAGGATCTGCCGCCAGATGGTTTCCTGGTCCAGGCGGTACAGCGGGGAGAATTCCCAGATCAGGATCTTCGGTGGGTGGTTCTGGAATTCCTCGCTGCCCAGGTACTGGATCATCGAGCCTTCCAGGCCACCGCCGGGGAAGGCGACGTTGAGCACGTCGGCGCCGATGTACTGCTCCAGGAAGCCCGAGAAGTTGTAGTTCTTGCCGCTGTGGCTGGTGCCCACCAGGGTGATCTGCGCGTTGCCCGAGTCACCGAACAGGTCGTCGCCGCCGCTGGCGCCGCCCTTGGGCTCGGTGGCGAACTGGTCCATGTACTGCACCGCGTAGCTGGTGCCGCAGAGCTGGCCGGCGACGTTGTGCAGGGTGCCGGTCTTGCCCATGCGCCCGGACTTCTTGGTCTCGAACTCCTTGCGCGGGATGCCTTCGAAGGCCGGCATGTGGTGCACGGTGTCGGCCACGATCTTGGCGGCGCGCTCGGCACCGTAAGGCGTCCAGTGCTGGTCGCCACGGAAGTAGAAGTCCTTGCCCTGGTCGGCGGCGGCCAGTTGTTCGTTGGTCAGCGGCGACAGGTCGGGCACGTTGTAGCCCATCTTGCTGAAGCGGGCGAGCATGGCCTGGTAGTTGTGCAGGGCCTTCTGGTAATTGAACGCGGCCTTCTCTTCGGGCTTGAGCATGTTGCGGTTCACCAGGCCACGGGTGGGCTGGTACACCACCACAAGCTCCACGCCGCGCTTCTTGAATGCGTCGTGCACTTGCTGCAGGCGCTTGTAGCCGCCGGGGGTGGTGTCGAACTCGGTGCGCAGGTCTTCACGGGTACGGAACAGCCAGTCGCCCTGGGCTTGCACCAGGGTGGTGAAGTTCTGCTGGTAGCGCGTGGTGTAGCGGCTGGCGTCATGGGCCTCGGGGCACAGCTGGCAGCAGGGTTCGGCGCTGAAGGTCGGCGCCTTGACGTCCTCGGCGCGCACGCCCTGGCTGATGGCCAGGAGGGCGGCGGACAGGCCGAGCAGTTTGATCAGGTGTGGGGTCATGGTCTGGGCTTCCTTAATCGATCATTTCGGTCTGGCGTTCGACCGGGTCGATCAGCACGGCCTTCTGCTGGCGCACCAGCAGGTCGAGGATTTCGTCCTGGCGCTCGCCCAGCACACCGTTGAAGCTGATGCCGTTGGCCTTGCGCGGCATCAGCATCGACACCTTGTACAGCTCCACCGACAGCGGCGAGTCGATCGACAAGGGGCCGGAGCCATTGGCCGCCAGCTCGCCACCGACCACGATCAGTGACACCTTGGTGTCGAACGGGTCGAGGGCGATGTCGCGGTCGGTGTCGGAGAGGTCCTTGATGTGCCCGTATACGCCCACCAGGCCATTGGCCATGGCGACGTTCTCGTACAGGCGGATGTTCACGCTGTTGCGCACGCGGATGCCGTGGCGGCGGTTGTTGATCAGCTTGTTGCCCCAGATCAGGTTGTCGCCGCTCTCGTACAAGGTGATGCCGTCGGTGTGGTTGCGGTAGATCTCGTTGTAGGCGATCAGGTTGTTGACGCTGTTACGGTCGATCACCACGCCCGAGAGCTTGTTGTCGTAGCTCTTGTTGTTGATGATCCAGCTGTCGTTGACCTCGCGGGAGACGATGATCCCGTGCTTCTTCTTGGTGCCGTACACCGTGTTGCCGGCGATGATCAGGCGGTGCGAGCGGTCGTGAGGGTCGATGCCGTAGACGATGTTGTCGCGGTAGGTGCTGTCCTTGACCACGAAGTCGCTGGTCTCGTAGCAGTAGAAGCCGTACCACATGTCGCTGAACTCGGAGCCGATGATCCAGCCGGTGGGTTCCGGGCGGCCCATCTGCTTGGCCATGTTCGGCGTGTACTGCGAGATGCTCACACCATAGGACTTGGACTTGGCGTAGCCGAAGCTGGCCATCTTGCTGTTGACGATGTAGGTCTCGGTGCCGCCCCAGCTGAGCAGGAACGGGCGGAATTCATCGGGCTTGCGGAAGGTTGCCGGGCCATTGGCCTGTTCACGCCAGCCGGTCACCCGGGTGTCGCTGACGAACAGCTTGCCGTCATTGACGATGAACGCGCCGCCCTCTTCGGACAGGCGCAGCTCCTTCACCTTGCCGTCGATCTCCAGCACGCCCTTGCGCCCGACCACGATCGGCAGGCGCGCCAGGTACACACCAGGCGCGGTTTCGCGCAGGTACTGGTCGGGTACCTTCTTGCTCAGCTCCACCAGGTCGACATGGCCGTCGTCGACGAAGATCGCCTGGGGGATGCCGTGCTGGCGGCGCACCCATTCGGCGCCCTTGTTGTCGCCGCCGATGAACTCCTTGAGGGTGTCTTCCTGGAGCATGCGGCGCACGCTGACCTTGCCCTTGTGCGCGCGGTCGATCTTCTTCTGCACGGCGGCGGCGGTGTAGCCGGACAGGTCGGGCAGCTTGGGCGGGTCCATCAGCAGCGGCTCGATCGGCGCGCTGGCGACGGTGTAGGTCTTGGCCTGTTGCAGCCCCTTGGCCATTTCCGGCTCGGCGGCCTGGGCCAGGCCTGCGGCCAGCAGCAGGGCGCTGGCCAGCAGGCTATGGCGAAGGTTCGGGTGCAGGTTCATGTCAAATCCTCTCCCGGCCTCAGAAGCGCCAGATCACGTCGACGAAGGCGCGGTGCATGTACGAGTCGGCCTCTTTGCCGTAGGCGTCGCCCGGCTTGAACACACCGGCGCGCAGGCGCACCAGCGCCGAAGGCTCGTCGATCGACTGGCTGAGCGAGGCCGGCAGCAGGCCTTGCTTGAAGTACTTGGTCACGACCACGTCCATTTCCTGGCCGAGGTCTTTCTCGCCGTTGACCAGCGGGCGGTTCACGCCGCCGTCGTCGACTGTCGCGTTGATGCCGCTGGAGCCGATGTTCTGCTTGCCGTCGACACGCCAGAACTTGTGGTAGATGAGGCTGGCGTCGTAGTCGTCGCGCAGCTGCCAGGAGGTAAACAGGGTGGCCGCCTGCAGGTTGCCCAGCTCGCCGCGGAAGGCTTCGCCGAAGCGGTGCACGCGCGAGCGGGTGCCGGTGAAGTTGGAGCGGTTGCTCTCAAGGCCGGTCTGCTCGAAGTTGTTCGAACCGTCGCTGCCACCACCGCCGCTGCCTCGGGCGTAGGCCGCGCCGACCTGCCAGTTGGGGTCCAGGCGCAGGCGGATGCCAAGGTCGGTGGCCCAGGCGTTGACGTCGCCGCTCTGCTTGCCGGTGGCGACCTGGTCGTTGCCCACGGCCTGGCTGCTGAGGGTGTCGCGGTCGCCGGTCAGCCAGGTGACGCTGCCCCAGTAGTTGACGGTGTGGTCGTTGCGCCAGTTGTAGGCGTCGCTGTTGGCTTCCAGGCCCAGCCAGGTGAGATCGCCGGTGCGGGTCTTGTCGAGGGCGTCGACGCTTTCGCCGGGGCTCTTCAGGCTGCCGCTGTCGTGGGTGTGGTGGGCGCGCACGCCGACCCAATGGCCGGGCGTCCACTGGGTGGCGACGTTGCCGAAGATGTGCGTGCGGTCCTTGTCTTGCGGGGCCAGCTCGGTGAGGTCGGTGCGGTATTCGCTGAAGCGCTGGGCCACGCCCAGGTCGGCTTTGAGCAGGGTGGTGTCGAAGGTCCAGTTCAGTGCTTCGATGTTGGTGTCGCGCCACATGCCGTCGTCGCTGCGCAGGCGCTGGCGGCCCAGGCGCAGTTGCTCGCCGGGGTAGGCGGTGAGGCCGCTGTAGCCGACCCAGAATTCGCGCATGGCCAGGTAGCTCTTGTCCGGCTTGCGGCTGTCATCGCCATTGTCGGTGGTGCTGCCGTCGTCGTTCTGGCGCAGGGTGTCGGTTTCGATGATGTCGGTGGCGGTGACCGCCTGGCCCATGGCGAAGGCGCTCCAGTTGCCACGCTCGCCGTACACCCAGGGGCGCAGGTCAAGGCCCAGGCCGTTGACGTCGCCGCCGGAGCGGGTGCCCAGGTCGCGGTCGTCCTCGGATTGGCCGGTGATCTTCACATCCAGGCCGAAGTTCTTCTGTGCGGTTTCGGCGGCCAGGGTCGGCATCGACCACAACAGGGCGAAGCTCAGGCCGATGCCGGCTTTCACGAAGGGGTTGAGCGTCATAGCGAATCCTCGGCGTCTACGGCTGTTTCGTCGTCTTGCAGGGCCTCGATGGCCAGGGTGCTGTTACCGCCCTGGAACAGGCTGCTGCGCGCCTGTTTTTCCTGCGCCAGCAGTTGCTGGGCCTGGCTGCGCTGTTCGGGCGTGAGCTGCTGGTCGAGCTGCTGCAACAGCTCGCTCGACTGCGGCGTGGGGTTGACCTGCGACAGTTGGGCGAACACCCAGGCATTGGTGGGCGCGGGGCGGATGCCATGGCCTTCGCTGAACAGCTGGGCGAGGGCGTAGTCGGCGCTGTTCTGCCCGCCACGGGCGGCGCTGAGCAGGTGGTCGACGGCTTTCTGCGGCTCGACGGTGCCCAGGTAGCCACGGCGGTAGAGCTGGCCGAGGTAGTAGTCGGCGCTGACTTCACCGGCGTCGGCGGCGGCCTGCAGGTGCTGCTCGGCCTTGGCGGCATCGGCCGGCACGGTCTTGCCTTCGTAGTAGAGGCGGCCCAGCAGCAGTTCGGCGCGCGGCTGTTCAGCTTCGCGGCCCTTGTCGATGTAGGCCAGCAGTTGGTCGGTGTCGCCCAGTTCGGGGAAGTCGTAGAGCAGTTGCGCCAGGCTCACCCAGGACGCCGGGTTGGCCGGGGCGACTTGCTCGAGCAGGGCCTTGGCGGTCTTCTCGTCGGTCTGGCCCAGGCTGCGGTCGGCCAGCACGCGGGCGACGCTGTCGACCCGGGTGGCCGGCACCGCGCCACGGGCGTAGGCGGCCTTGAGCTGGTCGAGCAGGGCGGCCTGCTGGTCGGGCTGGGCGCGTTTCTGGTAGACGGTGGCCAGTTCGACGTAGCAGATGTCGGTGCTGGTCAGCGCGGCCTTGCAGATTTTCTCCACGTCGCCCAGGTGCTGGTCGTAGCTGCCCTGGGTGCGGTACAGCAGCACCTGGGCCAGGCCCGCTTCGGGGTTGCCGGCGGCGCGCCACTGGTCGATCTGCTGCTGGGCGTTGACCTTGGGGAAGCTCTGCGGGTACTGCAGGTAGAGCATCGCCAGCGGGATCAGGGTGTTGCCTTCGCCTTGCAGCGAGGCCTGCTTGAGCAGGCGCTCGGCCTCCTCGCGCTCGGCCTGGGTGCTGTCGGGCTTGGCTACCAGCAGGCGGCCAAGGCGGGCCTGGGCGCGGGGCGAGGTGGCGGCTGCGGCGCGGTAGGTGGCCTCGGCCTGCTTGAGCTTGGCCGGCTCGCGGGTGGCCACCTGGATATCGGCCAGGCCCACTTGCGCGTCGCTGTAGCCGAGGTCGGCCAGGGCCTTGTAGTTGCGCTCGGCGGTGGCGGTGTCGCCGCGCTTGAGGGCTTCGTTGGCCAGGCGCTGGTCGGGCAGGCCGGCGCAGCCGGCCAGGGTGATGGCCAGGGCCAGGGTGCACCAGGTGTAGGGGCGAGCGCTGTGCGCTCGATCGCGGGGCAAGCCCGCTCCCACGGGGTGAGGCGCGGTCCCTGTAGGAGAAAAACCATTCAAAGGTTTCATCGTCCGATCCTCTTACAGCCCGCGGGCCACGGCCTTGTCGATCAGCCAGTTCAGCGACGGGCCACGGTCGCTGTTGACCGCGGCCGGGCGGCCGGCGAGCTCGGCCGGCAGGCCGTCGTCGGGCTTGATCTGCACGCGGATATCGGAGGCCAGGTTGTCGGTGTCCAGGCTGCTGCTGCCGACGATGCGGCCGCTGCGCACCTCGTCTTCGCCGGCGATCTGGAAGTTGACCCGGGTGCCTGGCTTCACTTCGTCGAACTGGCGGTAGCTGAAGCGCGCTTCGACCATCGGGTTGCTGGTCCGCGGGATCAGCGCGAACACCGGCTGGCCCTTGCTGGCGTACTGGCCGTCATCCACCAGCTGGCGCGACACCACGCAGTCGCACGGGCTGGTGAGGGTGCCGGAAAGCTGCTTGCCGAACAGCTCCTCGACCTTGGCCGGCTCCAGTTGCGAATCGTCCAGGTGGCCCTTGAGCAGATCGAGCATGCTGGTGTTGAAGGTCGCCAGCGGTGCGCCCTTGGCCACCGGGGTGCCGTTTTCGACCAGGCTCTGCACGCTGCCGTCACGGGGCATGGTGACGGTGGTGGTGGGCACCGCGACCACGCCGGCTTCGGCATGGCTGACGAAGTACAGGCCGTACAGCGACTTGGCGACGAAACCGAAGGCCACCAGGCCGACCACGAACACGCCGGCGGTGACGGTGACCGCCTTCAGGCGGCCGAAGGCGGACAGGCCGGAGCCTGCGTTACTCTGCTTGCGCGCCTTGGTGAAATTGTCGCGTTGCAGGGTGCTGAGCACGTCGCCGACGCTGATCAGCTCGCCGGACAGGTGGCTGGTGATGATGTGGCGCAGGGTGGCGATGTCGCGCGGTTCCAGGTTCTGGAACTCGGTGCCGGTGCGGCCCGTGTCGCGGCTGCTGGTGCGCACCAGCAGCTCGACGTCCATCGACAGCCCCAGGTTGTCGACCACGAACTGCAGGCGCCCGCGCAGCACTTCGCCTTCGGCGAGCGGTTTCTTGGCGTGGAAGGACAGACCCCCGGCGGAAAGATCGTCCACCTTCACATCGTGCGGCTCGCGGTTGCCGTCCAGGTAGCGCAGCTTGGCGGGGATGCGTACCCGGGCGTGCTGGCGCTGCGCTTCGGACTCATGCACGACATTGACGTTCACGGCGGTATTCATGGCGATTTCGTTCCTGTTATCCGATCCGGGTTGGGCTCACACGACCATGAACAGCACGGCGACGAAGATGCTCGCGGCCGAGAAGGTCATGGTCCGCGAGGACCAGGTGTTGAACCATTGTTGAAAGCTGGCGAGGTCGCGCTTGAGGGCAGTGGGCTGGCGGGTCCAGGACTGCCTGTCGAGGCGGAAGAACACGTAGATCTTCATCACCGCGCCGACGATCTGGTTGTAATAGAGAATCAGCGGGTAGGCGGGGCCGACGTTGTGGCCCGAGCACAGCAGCATGATGGTGAGGATCAGGCGGGTGATGCCGATCCACAGCAGGTACACCAGCAGGAACTGCAGGCCGAACTTGAAGCTGGCGATCACCGCCACGGTCAGGCCCAGCAGGCTGGTCCACATCGACACGCGCTGGTCGAACAGCACGATGCTGGTGAACAGCCCCAGGCGCTTGAGGCCCAGGCCCAGGGCGCGGGAGTTCTGCCGCAGGTTGTTGCCGTACCAGCGGTACATCAGCTTGCGGCTGGCCTTGACGAAGCTCTTCTCCGGCGGGTGTTCGACCGTGTTGATCGCCGCGTCCGGCACGTAGAAGGTGTCGTAGCCCAGGCGCATCAGGCTGAACCAGCTCGACTTGTCGTCGCCGGTGAGGAACTTGAAGCGGCCCAGGCGCCAGTGCATCAGCGAGTCGCTTTCCACATCGGCGATGAACTCGGGGTCGGTCACTACGCTTGCGCGGAACATCGACATGCGCCCGGTCATGGTCAGCACGCGTTTGCTCAGGGCCATCGAGCACATGTTGATGTGGCGCTGGGCGAAGCGCAGCTTGTGCCACTCGCTCATGATGTAGCCGCCGCGCACTTCACAGAATTCGTTGGTGGTCAGGCCGCCGACGTTGGGGTAGAGCTTGAACCAGGGCACGGTCTTGCGGACCACGCCCTCGCCGAGCACGGTGTCGCCGTCGATCACCGCCACCACGGCGTGGTCGTCGGGCAGCATCCGCGAGATGGCGCGAAAACCGTAGGCCAGGCCGTCGCGCTTGCCGGTACCGGCGATGCGCACGATGTCCAGGGTGACGTGGTCGGGCGGGTTGTACTTGGCCCACAGGCTCTTCACCAGCAGCTCGTCGGACTTTTCCACCAGCGAGCAGACCACGGTGGTGGGGAAGCCGCAGTCGATCGCCTCGCGGATCACCGAGCTGTACACCTGGGCGGTGGTCAGGGCGTCGATGCGAAAGCTGGTGACCATCAGGTACACGTGCGACGGGTCGGCCGCCGTGCCCAGCTTCTGCACCTTGCGGCGCAGGTAGGGGTAGACGATGTACAGGAAGATCATGCCGCGGATGAAATGGGTGGCGCCCATGGAGTAACGCCAGATGCCGACAGCACCGACCAGGAAGATGAAGTGCTTCGACTGCGAATCGAAGATATCGCTGGGCAGGGCCAGGGCGATCAGCATGAGCAGGCTCATGTAGAGCAGCCAGCCGGCGCACTGCAACAGCACTGTCTGGAACCTTTGCATGTTCGGCATCCGTCGAGAATTCGGGGGTGGACGGGCGGCGCGCTGGGGAGGGACGCGCCGCCCGGCCGGGGTTACCAGCAGATACCTTCGGTACGGCTGGTGGTGCAGGTCGGCTTGCTCATGAAACCGACCAGGTCGATCACTTGCTTGCCTTCCGGCGCTTGCTGGGCGAGGGCGCGGAACTGCTCGTCACGGTTGCCCAAAACGATGATCTCGGCGTCGTTGACCACCTGCTCGAAGTTGGCGTTGAGCAGCGAGGAAACGTGGGGGATCTTCGACTCGATGTACTCCTTGTTGGCGCCATGCACCCGGGCGTACTCGACGTTCTGGTCGTAGATGTCGAGCTGGTAGCCCTTGCCGATCAGGCGTTCGGCAAGTTCCACCAGCGGGCTTTCGCGCAGGTCGTCGGTACCGGCCTTGAAGCTCAGGCCGAGCAGGGCGACCTTGCGCTTGTCATGGCTTTCGATGATGTCGAAGGCGTTCTGTACCTGGGATTCGTTGCTGCGCATCAGCGAGTCGAGCAGCGGTGCCTTCACATCCAGGCTGGCGGCGCGGTAGGTGAGGGCGCGCACGTCCTTGGGCAGGCACGAGCCGCCGAAGGCGAAGCCCGGACGCATGTAGTACTGGGACAGGTTGAGCACCTTGTCCTGGCAGACCACGTCCATCACCTCGCGGCCATCGACGCCCACGGCCTTGGCGATGTTGCCGATCTCGTTGGCGAAGGTCACCTTGGTGGCGTGCCACACGTTGCAGGTGTACTTGATCATCTCGGCCACTTCGATCGGCTTGCGGATGACCGGGGCGTCGAGTTCTTCGTACAGCGCCTGCAGCACGTCGCCGCTGGCGCTGTCCAGTTCGCCGATGACGGTCATCGGTGGCTGGTCGTAGTCCTTGATCGCGGTGCTTTCACGCAGGAACTCGGGGTTGACCGCGACGCCGAAGTCGACGCCGGCCTTCTTGCCCGAGCAGTCTTCGAGGATCGGGATCACCACGTTCTTGACGGTGCCCGGCAGCACGGTGCTGCGTACCACGATGGTGTGGCGGCGGCTGGTATCGCGCAGTACGTAGCCGATTTCGCGGCACACCGACTCGATGTATTCCAGGCCCAGGTCGCCGTTTTTCTTGCTTGGGGTACCGACGCAGATCATCGACACGTCGCTGGCACGGATGGCTTCGGCGAAATCGGTGGTGCCACGCAGGCGGCCATTGGCCACGCCCTGTTGCAGCAGTGCTTCCAGGCCCGGCTCGACGATGGGCGACTTGCCCCGGTTGATCAGGTCGATCTTGGTGCTGGACACGTCCACACCAATCACTTCATGGCCGCGTGCCGACAGGCAACCGGCACAGACTGCACCCACATAACCCAAACCAAAGATGCTGATACGCATCGCATTCACCTCGTGTGTTTGTCACGCCGGCCCTTGTTCGAAAGAGCCAGCCGGGTTGATTGACCAGCAGTTTTCGGGCGCACGGCTCCCTGGCGAATTGACACTTCACCGTGCGCAGGCATGAATAAATCCGGAGCGCAGAAAGTTATGCACTCAACGTTGGCAAGCTAAGGCCAGTATTAATAAGGCGTGCCCTGAAATGCAGCCGTCTTTATTGCAGTTCGCCGTATGCGCACTGCTGTGCTTGTTTTTTCAAGTGGATAAATCCTTTGAAATCAACCACTAGGACGTATGTTAGGGGCGCTTGTCTCCTGCATGGATAATGGCTTTTGGCACTTCCTGTACCGCCTTTGAAGTTTGTTTGGTTGTGCCCGATAGCGGCACTTTGTCATCTGTAAGTCATCTCTCACGCTGCGGCGCTTGAAACTTGTTACGGGTGCTATGAGCCGTGCGGCGCGGTAGAAGTTCCTGGCCGGGTTCAGCGCGGATGAAAGATTTCTAAATATTTTTTCAGTGGCAAATACTTTCACTTTGATGGCACGCGCTAGTTTCACCCCCGGTTATAAAGGGCGAAAACGAAGCGGGATGGTTATATGCCAGCATTCGAAAAATATTTTCAAAATTCGTCAAAAAATTACGAACGGTCTTATGGCGTTTTGCGATAAAGGTAGGAGTGGTGGTTTTTTGGCGTCTGAAAAATGGCTTTTCAGGGCGTGCCCCGTTGCAGGGCTGCCAATGCAATCGCGGGGCAAGCCCGCTCCCACGTGGTTTGTGGGAGCGGGCTTGCCCCGCGATGAACAACAATCAGCCTTCGGCGTGATCGCGCAGGAACACCAGGTGATCGGGCTTGGACTGCTCGGCGCTGTAGTAGTAGCCCTGCACATCGAAGCGCTTGAGCTGCTCGGGGTCGTTGATGCGCTGCTCGATCACGAAGCGGCTCATCATCCCGCGGGCCTTCTTGGCGTAGAAGCTGATGATCTTGTACTGGCCGTTCTTCAGGTCCTTGAAGTCGACGTTGATCACCCGCGCCTTCAAGGCGCTCTTCTTCACCGCGCTGAAGTACTCGTTGCTGGCCAGGTTGAGCAGCACGTCGTCGCCCTGCTCGGCCAAGGCCTGGTTCAGCCACTCGCTGATGCGCGTGCCCCAGAAGGCATACAGGTCCTTGCCGCGGGCATTGGCCAGCTTGGTGCCCATTTCCAGGCGGTAGGGCTGCATCAGGTCCAGCGGGCGCAGCAGGCCGTACAGGCCGGAAAGCATGCGCAGGTGGTCCTGGGCATAGCTGAAGTCGTCTTCGGTCAGGCTTTCGGCGTCCAGGCCGGTGTACACGTCACCCTTGAAGGCCAGCAGCGCCTGCTTGGCGTTGGCAGGGCTGAAGGCCGGGGTCCAGCTGCCGAAGCGCGCGGCGTTGAGGCCGGCGAGCTTGTCGGAGAGGTGCATCAGTTCGCTGATCTGTGCCGGCGACAGTTCGCGCAATTGCACGATCAGTTCCTGGGAGTCGTCCAGGTACTGGGGCAAGGTGTGGCGCTGGGTTACCGGCGGGGTGTCGTAGTCGAGGGTCTTGGCGGGGGAAATCACCGTCAGCATCGGGTCGGCTCCTGGAATCAATGGGCGGATTCTACGGGGCCGACGGGGCAACGCCAAACTATGGCGACGATAGCCAGGGCACATGGCCACGGAGTTTCGCCGGGCGTCGCGCTATAGTGCGCGGCATGCCTTCATGGAGACCGTTCATCGTGCGTATCGCTTTTGCCTTGTTGGCCGGGCTGCTTAGCCTGGGCGTACAGGCTGCCCCTGCGGATTTCGTCAGCTTCGAGCGCAGCCTGTGGCCCGAAAAGCTCGACAGCCCGGCGTTGTTCGACGTGGCCTCGCGCGCCGAGATTCTTTCGTTTGCCCGGGTACTGCACGAGAGCGAAATGCTCGATGAGCAGGCGCTGGCGGCGCGCCTGGGCCTGCGCCAGGTCAACTTGCCGGTGATCCGTGCGCTGCGGGCGCGCATGTGGCAGCGGCTGTGGACCAATTACCAGCAGGCGCAGCAGAGTTGCGAGCAGGATGCGTCGTTTTGCTATCCGCTGGAGTCGATGGCTGATTTGCGCATGAAGTCGGCCACGTTCGCAGCAGAAGTCGGCAAGTTCTATGCTGCCTGGATCGAGCCCAGCCACCAGTTCCACTCCCGCTACCTGGACGAGCTGCTGCGCAAGGCGGCGGTGTTCCCGCAGACCTCCAGCGAGGTGGAAAAGCTGTCCGCGCGCGAGCGCAACGGCGATGAACTCAACGACCGCATGTTCCTCCTGAGCTTCGTCGGCGGCCCCGGCCCTGTGGGCGGCAACACCGATGGCCTGGCCGACTATCTGCGTCGGCAGAAGCTCGACGGCATCTTCTTCGTGCTGGGCAATCGGCTGCAGCAGCGTCGTGACAGCGGGGCGCTGGCCGGGCTGTATGCAGGCCAGTGCGTGGGCATCCAGGGCTGGGAGTACCGCTCCCATGCCCAGTGGCAGGGCTGGCAGGATTCGCTGCGGCGCAGCCAGGCGCGGGTTCAGGCGGACCTGCCAGCGCAATATGTGCCATTGTTCCGCCCGCCCTACGGGCAGCGGCGCGGGGATGGCGAGGCGTTCATGGCCGGCCAGCAGTTGCGGGTGTCGTTGTGGGATATCGATGCACAGGATGATGGGCCGTTGACCGCCGAGGCTTCGGCGCAGCGGGTGATGACCCTGATGCTGTTGTGGCGCAAGGGGGTGATCCAGTTCCGCGACTACCTGCCCAAGGCGCAGCCGGCGCTGGAGTGGTTGTTGCAGCATACGGCGCAGAGCGGGATTGGCTGGGAGGGGTGTCGGGAGTATGGGGTGAAGGAATAGGTTTGGCTGTTGATTGGGTGTTGGCGGCTATGTGTAGGGCGCTGCAATGTCTGAACTGATCACCAAAAAACCAGCAAAAACACCGCATCTGATCTCTGAGCGTAGTCCCACCCACCCCTCGCGCCAAGCCCTGTTCGTCAATCGGAAAAATAAACTTCATCTGTGCGTAAAAAGACTTTTTACCGTCATGGTTTTTGCGGTATCAAGGAACCAGACAGCCGAATCCTGCAGCACAGGTGGCGTCATCCACGCCAGCCTTGCCAGGTGAAATCCCCGCCCGTAACAACGCGGATACGGGGAAAACGGCAGTCACTTTGCGGCGCAGCCGTATGCGCCGTGTGGCTTTCACATAAGGTGACCGAGTATGGATGACCAAGGACGCAACCCTTCCTCCAACCAGCCAATCCTGTATGTGCTCGATACCAACGTCCTGATTCACGACCCTAACGCCCTGCTCAACTTCGAGGAGCACCACGTCGCCCTGCCGATGACGGTGCTGGAGGAACTCGACAAGCTCAAGACCGGTAAACACACCATCGCCGCCGAATGTCGCCAGGCCATCCGCCTGATCGACCAGACCCTGGGCGACGCCTCGCCCAGCGATGTCGAGCAGGGTGTCCCGATCCAGCGCGGCAAGAGCGGGCCCAAGGGCTTCCTGTCCATCCTCATGAGCACGCGCAACGAGCCGAACCGCCTGCTCCCCGAAAACCTTGCCGACAACATCATCATCAACCAGTTGCTGGACCTGCGCGCCAAGCGCCCGGACCTGGACGTGGTGCTGGTCACCAAAGACATCAACATGCGCCTGAAGGCGCGCGCCTGCGGGATTGCCGCCGAGGACTACAGCACCGACCAGTTGGTCGACGACGTGTCCCTGCTGTCCAAGGGCTACCACTCGGTCACCGGCTCCTTCTGGGACCGGGTCAGCAAGGTCGACACCCGTCAGGAGCGTGGCCGCACCTGGCATCGGGTACAGATGATCGACAACCTGCCGGCCGTGCACATCAACGAGTTCATCATCGATGAGCAGGGCTTCGTCGGTTGGGTCAAGGGCATCCGCGACAGCGAACTGCTGCTGCTCGACCTGCACCAGGAGCCGCTGCTGCACCAGGAGGCCTGGGGCCTGAAACCGCGCGACATCCACCAGAGCCTGGCGCTGTTCGCCTTGCTCGACCCGGATATCCACCTGGTCAACCTGACCGGCGCCGCCGGCTCCGGCAAGACCATCCTGGCACTGGCCGCGGCCATCGAGCAGACCATGGTCAGCAAGCGTTACCGGCGCATCATCGCCACCCGCAGCGTGCAGGGGCTGGACCAGGAGATCGGCTTCCTGCCGGGCACCGAGGCGGAAAAGATGGAACCGTGGCTGGGCGCCATCACCGACAACCTCGAAGCCTTGCACATGGATGACGAGAGCACCCACGGCAGCGTCGAATACATCCTCGAAAGGGTCCCGCTGCAGTTCAAGTCGATGAACTACATCCGCGGGCGCAGCTTCCAGCAGAGCCTGATCCTGATCGACGAGTGCCAGAACCTCACCCCGCACCAGATGAAAACCATCATCACCCGTGCCGGTGCAGGTTCGAAGGTGGTCTGCCTGGGCAACCTGGCGCAGATCGACACCCCCTACCTGTCGGCCACCAGTTCCGGGCTGACCTACCTGACCGAACGCTTCAAGGACTTCCCCCACGGCGTGCACATCACCCTGCAAGGTGTGCCGCGCTCGGTACTGGCCGAGTACGCCGAGTCGCATCTGTAACACTTCGCGGGGCCGGCCCACTCCCAGGTTTTCATGTGTGGGAGTGGGCCGGCCCCGCGATGCCCTCTGCTCAAAGCTGACCCACGGGTTTACACTCTGCTTTCCCTTCACAGGAGCAGAGCTGTGCTGACTCATCTTGATTCCCAGGGGCGCGCCAACATGGTCGACGTCACTGAAAAAGCCGTGACCGCACGCGAGGCGCTGGCCGAGGCGCGGGTGCGCATGTTGCCGGCCACCTTGCGCATGATCGTCGATGGCGAACACCCCAAGGGTGACGTATTCGCCGTGGCGCGTATCGCCGGCATCCAGGCGGCGAAGAAGACCAGTGACCTGATCCCGCTGTGCCACCCGTTGATGCTCACCAGCGTCAAGGTCGAGCTGGCCGCCGAGGGCGAGGACGTGGTGCACATCGTCGCGCGCTGCAAGCTGGCCGGGCAGACCGGGGTCGAGATGGAAGCGCTGACCGCGGCCAGTGTCGCCGCGCTGACCATCTACGACATGTGCAAGGCGGTGGATAAAGGCATGGTCATCGAGCAGGTGCGCCTGCTGGAGAAGCTCGGCGGCAAGAGCGGCCACTACAAGGTGGAGGGGTGATGAAGGTCAAGGTCATGTATTTCGCCCGCTATCGCGAATTGCTCGGCGTCGATGCCGAGCGGGTGGAGGGCAGCTTCAAGGTGCTGGACGATGTGCGCCAGGCTTTGGTGGCCAAGGGTGGGCAGTACGCCGTGCTGGCCGAACAGAACCTGATGTGCGCGCGCAACGAAGAACTGTGCAGGCTCGATGAGCCGCTGGAGGAGGGCGACGAAGTCGCGTTCTTCCCGCCGGTGACCGGAGGCTGAGCATGGCCGTACGTGTGCAGGAGGCGGCGTTCGACCCGGGGTTCGAGGTCAACGCCATGCACGCCGCCAACGTCGGCGTGGGTGCGGTGGTCGGCTTTGTCGGCTACGTGCGCGATTTCAACGATGGCCAGGACGTGGCGGGGATGTTCCTCGAACACTACCCGGGCATGACCGAGAAGGCCCTGGCCAAGATCGTGGTCGAGGCCGAGGGGCGCTGGCCGCTGCTCAAGGTCGAGGTGTTGCACCGCATCGGGGCCCTGGAGCCGGGCGAACCTATCGTGTTCGTCGGGGTGGCCAGCGCACACCGCCAGGCGGCATTCGACGCCTGCAACTTCATCATGGATTACCTCAAGACCCGGGCGCCGTTCTGGAAGAAAGAACAGACCGGCGACGGCCCGCGCTGGGTCGAGGGCAAGCAGAGCGATGAGGATGCTGCCCGGCGCTGGTGAGTCAGCTTTTTCGGGGCGTGCATTTCGTCTCGGAGGTGGTTGAGTTTCAAGACACAAAAGTCCAGTATGGAATCATAAGTACAAAATGATTCCATACGGCCTTGCGGCCTTTGTCTTTACCTCTGTCTTGCACCACAACCTCCAATAATGAGCGAGCGAGATTCCGATGAAGAAAATCACCCTGATCAGTGGTCTGGCCCTGGGCCTGTTGGCCAGCAGCAACCTGTTCGCCGCCAATTCCGAGCTGCGAATCGGCATCGAAGCGGCCTACCCGCCGTTTGCCTCGAAGAACGACAAGGGCGAAATCGTCGGATTCGACTATGACATCGGCAATGCCTTGTGCGCGCAGCTCAAGGTCAAGTGCGTGTGGACCGAGGTCGAGTTCGACGGGTTGATCCCGTCGCTGAAGGTGAAGAAGATCGACGCCGCCCTGTCGTCGATGACCATCACCGACGAGCGCAAGAAGTCCGTGGATTTCACCCACAAGTACTACTTCACCTCGTCACGGCTGGTGATGAAGAAGGGCGCGGCGGTCGATGACCAGTACCAGAGCCTGGTCGGCAAGACCATCGGTGTGCAGCGCGCCACCACCACCGACCGCTACGCCACCGAAGTGCTCGAGCCCAAGGGCGTCAAGGTCAAGCGCTACAGCAACAACGAAGAGATCTACATGGACCTGGCATCGGGGCGTGTGGATGCGATCTTCGCCGACACCATTCCGCTGGATGACTTCCTGTCAATGCCGCGCGGCGCCGACTACGCCTTCGTCGGCCCGGAGCTGAAGGACCCGAAATACGTCGGCGAAGGGGCCGGCATTGCCGTGCGCAAGGGCAACGGCGAGTTGGTCAGCCAGCTTAATGGCGCCATCGACGCACTGCGCGCCAGTGGCGAATACCAGAAGATCCAGGGCAAGTACTTCAAGTCGGACATCTACGGCGACTGAGCCGCCCCGCGCTCAAGGCCTGAGCCTGCTCAGGCCTTGAGTTCCTTCAGGTGCTTGTACACCGTCGCCCGTCCCATCCCCAGCACGTTGGCCACGTAGTTGGCCGCACTCTTGCCTTTGAACGCGCCCTCGGCATGCAGGGCCAGCACCAGCTCGCGCTTGTGGTCGCGGTTGAGCACGCTCAGGCTCAGCTGGTGCTCGCGCAGCCAGCCATTGAGGAAGGTGTTGATGCGTTCCTGCCAGTCGTCGCGAAACAGCGCATCGGGCTGGGGGATCAGCCGGCTCGGCGAGAGGAACAGGTCCAGCGCCGCCCGGGCGTTTTCGAACAGCGAGATGTTCAGGTTGATGCACAGCACCGCCACGGGCTTGCCTGCACCGTCGCGTAGCACGGTGCTCAGCGAACGGATCTTCTGCCCGTCCCAGTTGAGCTTCTCGTAGGGGCCGATGTTGGTTTCGTCGGTGCCGGGCTCAAGCAGGTCTTCCAGGGCGGCATCGTCGCCGATCTCGCGTTTGGACAGGTTGTTGGCGATGTAGTCGACCTTCTGGCTGCGCAGGTCGTGCAGCACCACTTCGGCATGGGGGAAGAACAGGGTGGCGATCGCGTCGGCGATGGCCCGGTAGTTGTCCAGGGCCGGGTCGGGGCAAGGTGAAGGCATCGTGGCAGGCTCCATGCGGTATCAGCGCCCTTGTGCCTAGGGCGCTGGGAGTGTGCCGCAATCACGGCGGCGCGTCATCCGGGCCGGCCTCAGCTGGCCTGCTGCAGGCGATACAGGGCATTGGCCAAGGCGATGTCTTCCAGGCCAAGGCCGATGGAGCGGAAGAAGGCGTGGCGCTGGTAGCTCGGCACGGGCGCTTGGCCGCTGAGCAGTTGCGCCAAGTCGCCGATGATCGCCTCGGGCCGCCAGGCGGTCTGCTCGGCGGCGATCAGCATTTCGCCGGCACTGCCTGGGGTGGTTACCCGGTAATCGCAGTACACATCCATGTGTTGCAGGCTGGCCGGTGGTACTTCATGGGCGCGCACGGCATTGGTGCTGATCGAGGTGATCAGGGCTGGCTTGCTCAGTTGGCTGGGGTCGATCACCGGGCCTGCCGAGGAGGTGCACAGCATGATCACGTCGGCATCGATCAGCGCCTGCTCCAGGCTGTCGGCCAGTTGCAGGCGATGGTCGAGGTCGGTCAGCTGCTGGCGTTGCGCGGCGCTCTGCTGGACGAGGCTCGGCGAGAACAGGCGGATGTCCTGCCATTGGCGCAGGCCACGCACATAGTGCAGGTGGGCACGGGCAATGGCGCCGCTGCCGATCACGGTCAGGCGCCGGGCCTGGGGCGAGGCCAGGGCGTCGACGGCCACGGCGGTGGTGGCGGCGGTGCGCGCGGTGGTCAGTTCGCCGGCGTCGCAGAGCAGCAGCGGCTGGCCGCTGTCCATCGACATCAGCAGGGTCCAGGCCGTCACCAGTGGGCCCTGTTCGCGGACGATATAGGGCGAAGTCTTGATTCCGTAGACGCGTTCCTCGGCCAGCACCCCGCCATAGTTGATGAAGTCGCCGCGCCCGGCGGGGAACTCCACCAGTTGCTGAGGGGGCTGCACCGCTTCGCCTGCGGCCAGGTCGCGGAACAGCTTGCGCAGGATCTGCGGCACGTCCAGCTTGCCGAGCAGGTGGCGGGCGTGTTGTTGATCGATGACGAGGGGCGTGGGCATGGACGGCTCCAGATAAACATTTTAGTCCATTATGGACTTTTTGTTCTATGGAGCAATATCGCGGGTACAGACGGCAAGGTCAAGCAAAGCAATTGGGGCCGCCCTGCGGCCCTTCGCGGGGCAAGCCCGCTCCCACAGGTACGGCATTGCGTGATTCCTGTGGGGGCGGGCTTGCCCCGCGAAGGGCTGCAGAACAGCCCCAATAAGTGTGGCAGTGCCTCAGTGCCCTTTGCGCGGCACCGGCTTGAGCAGTTCGTCCGGGGGCATCTCGCACTTGATCTTGCGCCCCAGCAGTTCCTCGATCGCCGGCAACTGGTAGGAGTCGTCCTCACCAGCGAAGCTGATCGACACACCCTCGGCACCCGCGCGGCCGGTACGGCCAATGCGATGCACGTAGTCGTCCGGGTCTTCCGGCAGGGTGAAGTTGATCACATGGCTGATGCCGTCGATGTGGATGCCACGGCCGGCCACATCGGTGGCCACCAGCACGGTGATGCGCCCTTCGCGGAAGTTTTCCAGGGTGCGGATGCGCTTGTGCTGCGGCACATCGCCGGAAAGCTGGGCGGCGTTGATGCCGTCGCGCACCAGTTTTTCCTCGATGCGCCGCACTTCGTCCTTGCGGTTGGCGAACACCATCACCCGTTCCCACTTGTTCTGCGTTACCAGGTTGTACAGCAGCTTGTACTTGTCGCTGCCGGCCACGGCGTAGACGTGCTGCTCGACGGTTTCGCTGGCGACGTTCTCCGGCTCGATCTCGACGATGGCCGGGTTGGTGGTCCACTGCTTGGCCAGGTTCATCACGTCGTCGGTGAAGGTGGCGGAGAACAGCAGGGTCTGGCGCTCGCTCTTCGGTGGGGTCTGGCGGATGATCTGCCGCACCTGGGGGATGAAGCCCATGTCGAGCATGCGGTCGGCTTCGTCCAGGACCATCACCTCGACCATGTCCAGGTGCACCTCGCCGCGCTGCTGGAAGTCCAGCAGGCGGCCCGGCGTGGCCACCAGGATGTCGCAGTGGCGGGCTTCGAGGGCCTTGAGCTGCTTGTCGAAGTCCATGCCGCCGACGAAGCTCATCACGTTCAGGCCGCTGTACTTGGTCAGGGCCACGGCATCCTTGGCGATCTGCACCACCAGCTCGCGGGTCGGGGCGATGATCAGCGCGCGTGGTTCGCCCATGTAGCGTTCCTTGGGCGGCGGGGTCTGCTGCAGCTGCGAGATGATCGAGATCAGGAACGCGGCGGTCTTGCCGGTGCCGGTCTGGGCCCGGCCAATGGCGTCCTGGCCACGCAGGGTGTAGCCCAGCACGCCGGCCTGGATCGGCGTGCAATACGGGAACCCGAGGTCGTGGATGGCATGCATCAGCTCGTTGGAGAGCTTGAAGTCGTGGAAGCGGGTCTTGCCCTCTTGCGGCTCGACCACGAAGTCTTCGGGCTTCCACAGGCTGGCCTGGGGTTTGGGCTTGCGCTCGCGACGCGGCTTTGGCGTGGCGGGCTGCTGCGCGCGGACGGGCTCGCTGGCCGGCTTGTCGGCGGCGGCCGGCGCGGCTTGGGGCTTGGCGCTGGCGCGCGGCGCAGCCTGTTCGGGGGCCGGTTGCGGAGCCGGCGCGGGCGGGGTCACGGCGACGGGCTCGGCGGCTGGCGGCGCGGCG
>NZ_VZZR01000025.1:0-124717 GCF_009650555.1 Pseudomonas sp. EMN2 | reverse complement strand
GGACCCCGAAGCGCAGCGTAGGGGCCGTATGATGGGAGCGAGCGGCTTTGCTTACTTTGGCCAAGACCAAAGTAAGCCTCCGTAAGGGCGGAAAGGTGACTACGCGTCGACATCACAAATGAATGCGCATACAACTTTCAAAACCAACCAACCAATGGCTAATGGCTAATGGCTAATGGCTAATGGCTAATGGCTAATGGCTAATGGCTAATGGCAACCAGAATCACCCCAACAGCACCCGCAGATCAGCCCCCGCCTCACTCATCGGCGGGCACCAGTAGTACCCCCCACTCAAAGGCCTGCTGAAACGGTAAAGCCCATCAACCACCCCATCCTCCAACCCGCTCATGCGCCGCAGCTGCACCTCGAACGCGTCCAGCGAGTACCCCAGCGCAACAAACGCCAGCCCCGCCCCTCGCTCATCGGCCCAAGCCACCGAACGCCGCACCACGAACGCCTCGGGCTCGAAGCTCTCCTGGGCGGTACGCTTGACGTGCGCCGACTCCGGCGCGTCATCGAGCTCCTCGTTGTCGCTCAGGCGCCGCCCGATGATGTTGTCCTGCTCATCCTGCGGCAGCGCCTTGAAGTAGTTCAGGTCATGCTTCCACAACTGGAACGCGGCAAAGCTGGAACCGGCCAAGCCAGGTACGTCACCTGCAACGATGGCGGCATCGACCGCGTCCTGCTCCACCGGGTTTTCCGTACCGTCTTCGTACCCCGTCAGGTCATGCCCGCCGCGGTGCAAAAAACCATCAACGCTGTCGACCAGGCGCAGCGCCGGTGCCAGCATCGCTTGCAGCGCCTGGGCACGCAGGAACAGCTCCCCCCGCTCCTCGCCACGCAGCCACAACCACAGTGCGTGCTGGGTCGCCGGGTTCTCCACCACGGCGTCCAGTTGCGGGAAGCTGCGCAGGCCCGGCACTTCGCGGCCCAAGGCCTTGGCCAGCGGCGTGCCGACGCACAGGATCAGGCTCTGTCCATCGACTTCGGCGATCAGCTGGTCGAGCACGGATGGCAAGGCCTCACGGCAATCGAGGGCGAAGAACAGGTGGCGGGCATGGGCCGGCACCGGGGTGGCAAGCAGACCTTGCTGGAACGGCATGACAGGCTAATCCTTCGGCAAAACGCAGATGCTACTGCGCCAGGCGCGCCATCGCAACGCGACGCAAGGCCGCTGTGTCCGTGGCCTTGGTAATAAATGGTTACCAAGTATGGCCCTTTGCGATTAGCTATCGTTCAACCGCCACCTAGACTGCTCGGGATCCTTCGCCCGAGAGACCGCCCATGACCGCCTCGCCGCTGCTCACCGCAATCCTGCCCCTGGCCTTGGGCATCATCATGCTCGGCCTGGGCCTGTCGCTGACCCTGGCCGATTTTGCCCGGGTGGTGAAATACCCAAAACCCGTGGTCATCGGCCTGGCCTGCCAGATCCTGCTGCTGCCTTTGGTGTGCTTCCTGATCGCCAACGGCTTTGGCCTGGAGTCGGCGCTCGCCGTGGGTCTGATGCTGCTGGCCGCCTCCCCTGGCGGTACCACCGCCAACCTGTTCAGCCACCTGGCCCATGGCGACGTGGCACTGAACATCACTCTCACGGCAGTGAACTCGCTGATCGCCATACTTACCATGCCGTTGCTGGTCAACCTGTCGCTGATCTGGTTCATGGAGTCGGACCAGGCCATCCCGCTGCAATTCGCCAAGGTGATGCAGGTATTCGCCATCGTCCTGCTGCCGGTGGCGCTGGGCATGCTGATTCGCCACTGGGCGCCGCGCTTTGCCGCGCGCATGGAAAAACCGATGAAACTGGTGGCGGCACTGTTCCTGGCCTTCACCATCGTCCTGGCGCTGGCCAAGGACTGGCAGACGGTGGTCGAGTACGCCCCGATCGTGGGTGGCGCCGCGCTGCTGTTCAACCTGCTCAGCCTGGGGGTGGGTTACTGGCTGCCACGGCTGCTGAGCATCCCGAAACGCCAGGCGATCGCCATCGGCATGGAGATCGGCATCCACAACGGCACCCTGGCAATTGCCCTGGCACTGAGCCCGTCGCTGCTGAACAACGCGACCATGGCGGTGCCAGCGGCGATCTATAGCCTGATCATGTTCTTTACCGCAGGGGCCTTTGGCTGGTGGGTGAGCCGGGGGCGTGGGGTGGAGACGGTAGCTGAACAAAAGGCTGTGAGCTGATCCAAAGGCCAATCGCCGGCAAGCCGGCTCCCACAGAGAATGCGTATGGCTTGAGGTCAGCGCGGTCGAGGTGGGAGCCGGCTTGCCGGCGATTGGAGCGCGAAGCGCTCCTTAGCGCTGACGACGCTTCAACTGCTGCTTCAAAACCCGCAACGGCGGCGCATAGAAGAACCCGAACGACACACTGCCCTGGCGCCCTTTCACCGCATGGTGCAACCGATGCGCCCGATGCAGGCGCTTGAGGTAACGATTGACCGGCTTCGGCGCCCGTGGCCAGTGCCGGTGAAAAAAGCCGTCATGGGCCAGCACGTAGGCCACGCCATACCCCGCCACGCCGCCGCCCACCCATTGCAAAGGCGCGTGCCCGGCCTTGCCCAGCGCCACCAGCGCCGTGGCGATCAAGCCCAGGGCGACAAGATACAGGTCATTGGTTTCCAGAATGCCCAGCTGCGGTTCATGGTGCGAGCGGTGCAGCCACCAGCCCCAACCATGCATGACGTACTTGTGGGCCAGCGTGCCGACGCCCTCCATGGCCACCAGGGTGCCGAACAGCACGGCGAGATTGAACAGCATGGGACAGTCCGGGGGTTGGCAACGAAAGGCGCAAGGGTAACACTGCCCGGCGCCGATGTTCCATGAAGGCCGCCCGCCTGCACGCGCCTGCGTAACACAAATGTCATGCGCCCGGCCTTGACCCTGCCAGGCTCAAGGCGTAAGGTCCGCCGCGCATTCAAGCATCCCCCGCACAGGAGACCCCTGCATTGGACAGTAGCCCCAGTCGCTTGCGACAGGCCCACACGGCGAGCTAGTCCGGCAGTGTCCCTGCCACTGTCTCGCCGCACTCGGTAGACGGTGGTTTCCTCAGGTCTCAGACGACCTAACCTCCCTCCTCTTCCCCGCCCCGCCAGTTCGTTGGCGTGCCGGCCCGTGGTCCTGCGCATTCACCGTTTTCAACCGCGCCGCTGTGCAAGCGGCGCCTGCATGGGCCTTGGCCCGTGGAACGAGGTTCGCTATGGATTGGAAAATCTTTCTGCTGCGCGTGAGCGTGGCCCTGGTACTCGGCGCGCTGATCGGCGCCGAGCGGCAACTGCGTCAGCGCCTGACCGGCCTGCGCACCAACGCGCTGGTCAGCACCGGCGCCTGCCTGTTCGTGCTGATGACCCAGGCCGTGCCGGGCATGAGCCCCAGCGATGCCTCGCGCATCGCCGCCTATGTGGTGTCGGGCATCGGCTTTCTGGGCGGTGGCGTGATCATGCGCGACGGCTTCAACGTACGCGGCCTGAACACCGCCGCCACGCTTTGGTGCACCGCCGCAGTCGGGGTGCTGTGCAGCCTTGGCCTGTTGCTGGAGGCCGCGTTGGGCAGCCTGGTGGTGCTGTGCGCCAATATCCTGCTACGTGACATCGCCCAACGTCTGGACCGCCAGGAGGTGGTGCCGGCCAGCGAGGTCGAGCAGCGTTTCGAAGTGCGCATCGTCTGCCGCGCCGAGGACGAGATCCAGGTGCGCAGCCTGATGCTGCACAGCCTCAGCGACCCAGGCCTGCGCCTGCAGTCGCTGCACAGCGAGGACCTGGCTGATCCGGCGCGCCTGGAAGTACGCGCTGAATTGCTCGGCAGCCCGCAGGCGCCCGCCACGCTGGAGCGCCTGGTCAGCCGGGTGAGCCTGGAGAAAGGCGTCAGCTCGGTGCGCTGGCAGCTGCAGGCCCTGGCGCTGAACAGTGATTAACCGTCGTGGCGCAAATGCCGCTCCCTGAGCTCCTGGCGCTCCTTGGCCTCGATGCTCAGGCTGGCGGTGGGGCGTAGCAGCAGGCGGCGCAGGCCGATCGGCTCGCCGGTTTCCTCGCACCAGCCGTATTCGCCGCGGGCCAGGCGCTCCAGCGCCTGGTCGATCTTGTCCAACAGTTTCTTTTCGCGTTCCAGCGAGCGCAGCTGCCAATGGCGTTCTTCCTCGGCACTGCCAATATCGGCCGGGTCGCTGTGCACCTCCTGCTCGCGCAGGGCGCGAAACTCACTGTCGATGCGGGCCTGCAGCGCGTCGCGATCGGCCAGTAGCAGGTTGCGGAAGTATTGGCGTTGGGGTTCGTTCATGTAGGCGCTGACAGGCTGGCGCAACAGTTCGTCTTCGGTCATTGATGTACTCCTTTGAAATTTTGGGGGCGCTCTGCGCCCCAATCGCTGGCAAGCCAGCTCCCACCCCTACCGCACCTGTGGGAGCCGGCTTGCCGGCGATTGGGCTAACGCTCGAACATCAACGGCAGCCCCTGGCAACCGTCCTGCACCCGCCCCTCGTGCCAGGCCAATTGCCCGGAGACCACCGTACTGCGCACCACATGATGGAAGCTGCGCTGCGCAAACGGCGTCCAGCCGCAATGGGCCAATACCGGATCGGCCGCCACCGGGCGTGGCACCGCCAGGCGCTCTACCAGGGCAAAGTCGGCCCAATACCCTTCACGCAAGAAGCCCCGCTCACGAATGGCGAACAGCTCGGCCACCGCGTGGCTGGTCTTGTGCACCATCTGCGCCAGACTCAGGGCCCCCTCGCTGACCAGTTCCAGCGCCGCGGGAAGCGCATGCTGCACCAGCGGCAAGCCGGCCGGCGCTCGACCGTAGGTCCGGCGCTTTTCCTCCAGCGTGTGCGGTGCATGGTCGGTGCCGATCACATCGATGCGGTCCTCGGCCAGCGCCCGGCGCAGCGCCACGCGGTCGCTGGCGGTCTTGATCGCCGGGTTGCACTTGATCAGGTGACCGAGGCTGGCGTAGTCGCTGTCGTCGAAATACAGGTGGTGCAGGCACACCTCGGCGGTGATGCGCTTGCCGGCCACCGGGCCGGGTTCGAACAACGCCAACTCCCGCGCAGTGGTGAGGTGCAGCACGTGCAGCCGAGTGCCAAAGCGCCGGGCCAGCTCGACGGCCAGGCTGGACGAGCGATAGCAGGCCTCGGCATCGCGAATCAGCGGATGCGCGGCCGGTGGGATGAACTCGCCATGCCGGTCGCGCCACCAGGCCTCGTTGTCGAGGATGCTGGGCGTGTGTTCGCAATGGGCGAGCACGAGGGTCGGCGCATAGACGAACAGTTTTTCCAGTACCTGCGGGTCATCCACCAGCAGGTTGCCGGTGGACGCCCCCATGAACACCTTGATCCCGGCCACCTCGCGCGGGTCGAGGGCAGCAATGGTGTCGAGGTTGTCGCGGCTCACGCCGAAGTGAAAGCCGTAGTTGGCCTGCGACCCCGCCGCTGCCCGGCGCTGTTTGTCGGCCAGAGCCTCGCGGGTGAGGGTCGGCGGGCTGGTGTTGGGCATGTCCATGAAACTGGTGATGCCCCCGGCAACCGCCGCCCGCGACTCGCTGGCGATGCTGCCTTTGTGCGGCGCGCCCGGCTCGCGGAAATGCACCTGGTCGTCGATCATCCCCGGCAGCAGGAAGGCGCCCTTGGCGTCGATCTCCCGGGTTGCGCGCACGTTGCCGATGCTTGCGTCGATCCGCTCGATGCGGCCGTGGCGTACCAGCAAGTCGGCGTCGAACTCGCGCCCCTCGTTGACCAGCCGGGCATTGCGTACCAGCAGCGTGTCCATGCTCAGAACTCGTTGTGCAGGGCCTTGTAGCCCTGGACCAGGTCGATGTTGGTGCGCGCCACGTCTTCGGAGAACTCCGAAGCCGAAACACTCACCGGCGGGTAGCTGGCAAGGTCGGTGTGCGGGCCGATGTGTTCGGTCGGCGGCACGTAGAAGCGCGGCGGCAAGTCGCGGCCATCGACCACCGAGTTGTGCCGCACCACGCTGCCGTCACCCACCTTGCAGTTGAACAGCACGCTGTTGAAGCCGATGAATACCCGGTCGCCGACCTCGCACGGGCCGTGCACGATGGAGCGGTGGGCAATGGAGCTGAATTCGCCGATACGCACGGCGGCGCCGGACTTGGAGTGGATCACCACGCCATCCTGGATATTGGAGTTGGCGCCGATGACGATGGGCTGCATGTCGCCGCTGGCATCCACCTCGTCGGCGCGGATCACCGCGTAGGGGCCGACGAACACGTTGTCGTGGATGATCACCTTGCCGCAGATGATCGCGGTGTGGTCGATGTAGGCCGAGGCGGCGATTTCGGGGAGATGGCCGGAAGGGTTTCTGCGGATCACGGAGGGGGACCTTGGTCGGTGAGAGCGCTAAATGTTACGTTATAACACTTACAATGCAAGCACTCTCGAGGGGCCCCATCGCTGGCAAGCCAGCTCCCACCTCGATCGCATAAACCTGTGGGAGCTGGCTTGCCAGCGATGAGGCCGGCGCAGGCCAGCACCGATCTTGATCACCTCCGGCTTTAGGGCACAATCCCACTACCCACCTCGAGCCCCTGCCATGACCGTTCGCCCTACCCTCGCCACCGACCTCCCCCTGCTGCCCGCCATCGAACGCTCCGCCGCCCAGGCGTTCAGGCAGTACCCGGCACTGGCCTGGCTGGCCGACAGCGAGGTCATGGACGAAACGGCACATGCCGCGTTTTTCAGGGCGGGCACCAGCTGGGTCGCGGTGGATGCCGAGGACCGGCCATTGGGCTTCTTGTGTGCCACCCGCGTCGATACGGTGCTGCACATCGATGAACTGTCGGTCCGCCAGGACGCCCAAGGCCAAGGCCTCGGCCGGCAGTTGCTGGACCGGGCGGTGGCAGCAGCGCGCCAGCTCAGGTTGCAGGCGGTGACGCTGACCACCTTTGGCGAAGTGCCGTGGAATGGGCCGTTCTACCAGCGTTATGGCTTCGAACGGCTGGGGGATGCGGCGCTGGATCAGCGCCTCAAAACGCTATTGGCAGCCGAACGGGCGCATGGGCTTGAAGATCGCTGTGCCATGCGCTTGGCCGTCTAGACCCTCAGGGCTGCACGCCGACCTCAATACTGCCCGCCAGGCAAAACCGATCCCGGCCCTGGTGCTTGGCCTGATACAGCGCCGCATCCGCCGCCGCCATAAGGTTTTGCGCTGTCACGGCCTCAAGGCTGGGCGCGCCCACGGCGATGCCGGCGCTGGCCGACACCTGCCCCAGCGGGCTGCCAGCGTGTTCGATGGCCTGGCGGCGCAGCAGTTGCAGGATCTCCTGGACGATCTGGCTGGCCCCCTGGGCATCGGTATTGGGCAGCAACAGGGTGAACTCCTCGCCGCCATAGCGCACCGCCAAGTCGGCCGGGCGCTTGAGCGCTTGCTTCAACAAGCCGCCGAATCGGCGCAGGCATTCGTCGCCGGCCAGGTGCCCGTAGCGGTCGTTGTAGGCTTTGAAATAGTCGAGGTCGAGCATCACCAGCGCCACCGCATAGCCCTGCCGGCGCGCCCGACGCAGCTCCGGTTCCAGCACCGCGTCCAGCCGCCGGCGGTTGCCCAGCCCGGTCAGGCTGTCGGTCAGGGCCAGCGCCTTGAGCGTCTGGTGTGCCTGGTGCAGCGCCCGCTCGATGACGATGCGTTCGCGTAGCTGACGCAGCACCACCCAGCCAAAGCCGGCCACCCCGACCAGCAGCAAGACCAGCACCACCAGCGACTTGAGCATGTCGTGGCGCCACGGCGCGATGATCGACTCGCGTGACAACCCCGCCTCCACCACCAGCGGGTAGCTCGACAAGGCGCGAAAGCCATACAAGCGTGGCGTGCCATCGACCACTGCCACCGCCTCGGCCACACCCTCGCTGGCATAAGGCAGGTATTTGCGGAAGATCTCGCTGCTCGCCAGGCTGCGGCCGATCACCTGCTCGACGAATGGCCGGCGCACGAGGATGGAGCCATCGCGCTTGGCCAGCACCAGGGCGCCGCGCTCGTCGATCTTGAAGTCGCCGTAGTAGCGCACGAACCAATCGACCTTGATGGTGCCGAGCAACACCCCGGCGAAGCGGCCGTCAGGGTAGTCCAGGCGGCGCGAGATAGGGATGATCAGGTCACCCGTGGAACGGCTGCGCACCACCGCACCGATGCGTACCTGGCGGTCGGCGTGGGTGCGGTGATAGATGAAATAGTCACGGTCGGCGTTGTTGGCATTGGGCGGCACCACGTCCTGGTCGGTGACCACCCAGCTGCCGTCCGGCGCATAGACGAACAAGCCGTGCAGTTGCGGCATGATCTGCGCCTGTTGCTTGAGCAGCGCATGCAGGCGCGGCCGGTCGATGTGCTCGAAACCATCGCCTTCCAGGCGCTCGGCCAATGCCGCGGTAATGGCGTCGACCTGGCGGATGGCATCCTCGGCGTGCTGGGCGGTGGCCCGGGCCAGGTTGGTCACCGCGTTCTCAGCATTGAAGAAGGCCTGGCGGTAATCGCGCCAGATCCGCCAGCCCTCGATCAGCACGAAAGCCAGCATCACCACGGCCATGAAACCCAGCACCAGGCGGAACAACGCCACGGCTCGGCCCTCGCCGGTCACGGCAAACACGCCATCCTCAGTCTGCTTCCTGGCTGCGCACATCTGGATCCCTTGTCATCCAACACTCGACGGCAGTGACTATAGCTTGCCCGGTGGCAGCCCCTCTGATCCTGACTGCTGGCTGGCACGCAGCTGGGCCAGCTGCTGGTCGCGTTCGTTGCATTGGCGGCGCAGCTCTTCACTGGCCCCCTGGGCCTGGGCAAGGATGGCGCGCAAACCCTGCACCTGGGCATCGCGTTGCTCCAGCTGGCCGTCGAGCAGTGTGTATTGCGCAACCGCCTGGCGCTGCTCGGCGAGCAGGCGTTCGTTGTCGCGGTGCAGGCGGGTCAGCTCTTCCTGACGGGCGATGCCACCCTGCTGCAGGGTTTGCAGCTGGCCCTGCAACTGCCGCACCTGGGTGTCGACACGCCGCTGCTGGTCTTCAAGCGAGCGGATTTGCGCGTCCTTGTCGGCCAGACGCAGCTGCAGCTCGCCGAGCGCCTGATCAAGGCTGGCGCTGCGCAACAGTTCCGCCTGCAGGCTGACCTGGGTGGTGGCCAGTTTGTCCGACTCGGCCTGCAATGTACTGGCCTGAGCCTGGTGCTGCTGATGGGCTGCGGCCAATGCGCGCTGGCTCAACTGCAGTTGCAGTTGTAGCTGCGCGCACTGTTCGTTGTGCTGCGCCTCGGCCGCGTCGATGCGCGCCTGCCCTTCTTTTTGCAGTTGCGCCGTGAGTTGCGTGACCAGCCGCGTAAGCGGCTCGCTCAGGCCGCTGCTGTCAGCCAACCCGACGAGCTGCTGCCCAAGGGATTTGAGGTGCCGGTGAATGGTGGTTTTAGAGCCGGTATTGCCCAATTCGATACGTATTGCATCGATGGTGGGTTGCTCGCCCCTGGCGATCAGCGATTGCTGAGCCTGCTTTACTTGCGCTGCGCTAATGCCGGCACGGGCCATGCTTTCTCCGATATTTCGTAGCGTGGTACGTATTACGTTACTGGCGTGAATTCTGCACCCGCGCGGGGTTCATTTCAAGACGGAAGGTCATGGGCAAACGCCGTTTGCTCCTACAGTTGTTCGACGGCCTGACAACTCAGGCTGCCAGCGCAGGCTCATCACACAGGAGACGCGATCATGGGCTTCGTCACGACCAAAGATGGCGTGGAAATCTTCTACAAAGACTGGGGGCCACGGGACGCCAAGGCCATTCACTTCCACCACGGCTGGCCGCTCAGCGCCGACGACTGGGATGCCCAGCTGCTGTACTTCCTGGCACGCGGTTACCGGGTGATCGCCCATGACCGCCGGGGCCACGGGCGCTCGAGCCAGGTGTGGGATGGCCACGACATGGACCATTACGCCGATGACGTGGCCGCCGTGGTCAACCACCTGGGCAGCCAGGGCGCCGTGCATGTCGGGCACTCCACCGGCGGTGGCGAAGTGGTCCGCTACCTCACCCGCCATCCGCAGGACAAGGTGCCCAAGGCCGTGCTGATCAGCGCCGTGCCACCGCTGATGGTGCAGACCGAGAGCAACCCCGGCGGCCTGCCGAAATCGGTGTTCGATGGTTTCCAGGCTCAGGTCGCGGCCAACCGCGCGCAATTCTTCCACGATGTGCCCGCCGGGCCGTTCTACGGCTACAACCGGCCTGGGGCGACAGCGGACGAAGGAGTGGTCCTGAACTGGTGGCGCCAGGGCATGATGGGCAGCGCCAAGGCGCACCACGATGGCATCGTCGCCTTCTCCCAGACCGACTTCAGCGAAGACCTCAAGCGCATCGACATCCCGGTGCTGGTGATGCACGGCGATGACGACCAGATCGTGCCCTACGAAAACGCCGGGGTACGCTCGGCCGAGTTGCTGCGCAACGGCACGCTCAAACTGTACAAGGGCTACCCCCATGGCATGCCGACCACCCATGCCGAGGCCATCAACGCCGACCTGCTAGCGTTCGTGCGCAGCTGAACAGGCGCCTTCGTCAGCCAACCGATGGATTGGCGAAGGCGCGCACCAGCGCCTCGATCACCACCCGTACCCGTGCGGTGTGGCGCAAGTCCTGATGGGTGACCAGCCACACCTCATAAGGCTTGCGTCGCGCACGGGTCGGCCACAGCCGGCGCAGGCCGTCGCGCTCACCGAGCTCGATGGGGATTTCACCGATGCCCAGCCCGCTGGCGATCGCCCGGCGCAACATCAGGTTCGAGCCGACCGCCAGCGCCACCCGCGCCTGAGCAATCGGCTCATCCACCAGCGTCGGTGACGGGTTGCCGCGCCAATACGGCTCGTAGACCACCAGTTCATGACCGCTGAAACCGTTGCCCTCGAACGGCTCGCCACGGCGCTGCACATAGCTGTCGCTGGCGAACAGGCCCAGCGACCAGCTGGCCAGTTTGCGCAGGACCAGGTCCGGGTTGTCGGGGCGCAGGTTGCGGATGGCGATATCGGTCTCGCGCTGGGACAGGTTGACCAGTTCCGAGCCGCTGGCAAGGATCACCCTGATCTGCGGATGGCTCTGCTGCAACTGCGCCAGTGCCGGCAAGACAAAGTCGCAGGCCAGCGAATCGGTGGTCGCTACCCGTACCTCGCCAGCCAACTCGTTGTCGGTGCCCTGCAGCCGTGCGGCCAGCTCCAGCGCCGCGCGCTCCATCTGCTGCGCTAGTTCCGCCGCCAGCTCGCCGCTGGCGGTCAACTGGTAACCCGCGGGCGTACGCAGGAACAGGGTCGAGCCCAGGTCGGCCTCCAGCGCCGCCACCCGCCGCCCCACCGTGGCCTGATCGACCCGCAGCACCCGCGCCGCCCGGCGCAAGGTGCGTTCGCGGCTCAGTGCCAGCAGCATGCGTGCGTCATCCCAATTCATCAGCGCGTTCCTCGAAGAAAATCTGCAACGGTGCGCCGCAAAATCGCCGCGCGACCGCCGGGTGATGGTTGCCTACCCTGTGCGGCACGTTGTTCAGAATGACAGAGGTCACCATGCGTCACATCCTTCCCCAGCACATGACTGCCATCGAGATCACCCAGCCCGGCGAGCCGCAGGTGCTGCAGCCGACCACCCGCGACATGCCCCGGCCCGGCCCGCGCGAAGTCCTGATCGAGGTCCACGCCGCCGGCGTCAACGGCCCCGACCTGCTGCAACGCAAGGGCCTGTACGACCCGCCCGCCGGCGCCTCGGACATCCCCGGCCTGGAAATCGCAGGCAAGGTGGTCGCACTGGGCGAACAGGTCAGTCAGTTCGCCCTGGGCGATGCCGTGCTCGCCCTGGTAACCGGTGGCGGCTATGCCGAATACGCCGTGGCCGATGAACGTACCACCGCGCACCTGCCCCAGGGGCTGAGCATGATCGAGGCGGCGGCGCTGCCGGAAACCTTCATGACCGTGTGGGTCAACCTGTTCCAGCGCGGCGGTTTCAAGGCCGGCGACAGCATCCTGATCCACGGCGGCGCCTCGGGCATCGGCACCACCGCCACGCAACTGGCCAAGGCCTTCGGCGCAACGCAGATCTTCACCACGGTCAAGGATGCTGCCCAGCAGGCCGCCAGCCTTGCACTGGGCGCCGATGTGGCCATCGACTACACCCGTGAAGACTTCGTCGAGCAGGTCATGCTGCACACCGCGGGCAAGGGCGTGGATGTGATCGTCGATATCATTGCCGGCGACTACGTGGCGCGAAACTTCCAGGCCGCCGCCATGGATGGGCGCATCGTGCAGATCGGCGTGATCAAGGGGCCGGCCAGCGAGGTGAACCTGTTCCCCATGCTGACCAAGCGCCTGACCCATATCGGCTCGACCCTGCGCGCGCGCAGCGCCGACGACAAGGCGGCAATTCTTGCCGACCTGCAGGCCCAGGTCTGGCACCAGGTGCACAGTGGCGCGGTCAAGCCTCTGATCCATGCCACCCTGCCGCTGGCGGCGGCGAGCCAAGCCCACGCGTTGATGGAGTCGGGCCGGCATATCGGCAAGGTGGTGCTGAGCGTGGCGCACGAGGGCTGAACCGCCCACGGCGCCACTGTATTGAAAAACGTGCCGATCACCCGCCGTTGACGGCCTTGAGCAGCGCCGCGGCGGCCAGCTTGCCCAGCGCATTGCCCGCCAGCGGGCTGTCGCCGGTGAGCAGCTTGCGGTCCTGGTGAACGGCGCCGGAAATACCGTCGTTGATGATTTCGACGCCACAGGCCTTAAGGCGCTCGCCGAACTTCCAGGTCAGGTGGCCGGGCATGTAGCCGATGTCCGGAGTCTTGGCGTCCAGGTCATCGGGGAAGGCGCACATCTTGTAGCCCTTGTAGAGGTGCCCGGCAGCCAGCAACGCGGCCGGGCCGTGGCACAGGCTGATGACGAACTTGTCGTGGTCGGCGGCCCATTGCAGCACCTGCCCGACTTCTTTGCTGTGCGGCAGGCCGATCAGCGCGCCGTGGCCACCGGGGATGAACACGCCGATGTAGTCGGACAGCGAGCCTTCGAGCAACTCCGCCAGTTTGCGTGGCTGTTTGAACGCCTTGCGGTAGCGCTCGAAAAGACCCAGCACCTCTTTGTCTTCACCGGGCATGGCCCAGTATTCGAACTTGACCGGGTTGCCCGACAGGGTTGCCACGTCGAAGGCGAAGCCGGCCTTGTCCAGGTGGTACATGGGCAGCAGGGTTTCCACCGGGTGGTTGCCGGTGGAGAACAGCGTGCCGTTGTCGGTGAGCAGGTAGCGTTCATCGGCGCCAATCAGCAGGATCTTCCAGCGTCCGCCTTTATAGGGGGCTGGGTAGTCGGCGCCGCTGAGGTCGGACTTGCTCGAGGTGAACTGGCTTAGGGAATACGGCGAGGGGAAGAAGGCGTTGTCTTCGGCCGGGTCGGGCTGTGGGCGTTTGTCGTCAGGTGAGGTAGTCATTGCTGTGCTCCTGTGCCTGGGGGTGGGTAGCTGGATCCCTGCTAGGAGGCCACCGGAAAGGTGGCGTCGGTAAACGATGCTTAGCAGCCATCGCGGGGCAAGCCCGCTCCCACGCCATGCCACACTATGGAGGTATGGCGTGGGAGCGGGCTTGCCCCGCGATGGCCCTTGAGCGACCCGAAGCAGTCTAGTCGAGCGCGGCAGGTGTATCGACGTCGCGCACCACCCCACCGTCGTCCACGTCCAACACCCTCACGCGACCACGGTGCCGTTGCAGCACCGAACGCGCCCCTTCATCACCGGACAACCCGGCCAGCTCAAGCCAATAATCGCGGCCGAACAGCACCGGATGGCCATTCTGGCCCTGGTAGCGCGGCACCACGATGGCTGCCGGATCCGCCGCCTCGACCAGCCGACGGTAAGTGTGCGGCAAGATCCAGGGCATGTCCCCCAGCACGATGGCCACCGCCAGAGCATCGCAATCACTCAGCGAAGCAGCACCGGCCGCCAGGCTATGCCCCATGCCCAAACCCGCATCGGGGCTAGGGACGATGCGACAAGCGCCAGGCAATCCCAGCACCTCGGCTCCCTCACCGTTGCGCAGTACCACCCGCACCTCGTCGAACACCGCCAGGGCCCGCTCGACGCTGTGCTGCAGCAAACTGCGGCCATCACCGAGCACGGCGCGGCGTTTGTCCGCGCCAAAGCGCGAGCCCTGCCCCGCCGCCAACACCAGCGCGACGACCGTCACAGTGCCTCGCGGCCAATGCCGCTGCGGGTACGCAGGATATCGGCGAGCACCGCCAGGGCGATTTCCGCCGGGGTCTTGCTGCCCAGGTTGAGGCCGATGGGCGCGTGGATGCGGGCCATCTCGGCATCGCCAAGCCCGCCGATGCGGCGCAGGCGTTCACGGCGTTTTTCCGAGGTGGCGCGTGAGCCCATCACGCCTATATAGAAAGCTTCGGTCTGTACGGCTTCGAGCATGGCCAGGTCGTCGATCTTCGGGTCGTGGGTGAGCGCCACCACCGCCGTGTCGCGGTGGCAGCCACCGTTGGCGATGAACAGCGAGGGCAGTTCCCGGCGGATTTCTATCCCGTCGAGCACCACGTTGTCCATCACCTCGTCACGCGGATCACACAGCACCACCTCAAAGCCCAGGCCCTTGCCGAACTCGGCGCAGAAGTGCGCGACGCTCGAATACCCCGCCAGCAACAGGCGCTGGGCGGCGCCAACGCGCAGGCGCACGCTGGCTTCGCCCTGCTCCACCCGCGGCCCCTGGCTTTGGTCATCGTGCAGTTGCCGCGCACCGGTACGCAGGTTCACTTCACGCAACAACCGGCGCCGGCCCAGCAGCGCCGCCTCCAGTTGCGCCAGGTGAGCCTGGGTGTCGCAATCGCCCGGCAGGTGCTCGACCAGCACATCGAGGATGCCGCCACAGGGCAGGCGGATATTCGAGCGGGTGTCGCTGCCGTCACCATAGCGCACCACGGCAACGGCATCGACGAACTCGCCGGCGGCGACGCGTTCGAGGAAGTCCTCTTCGACACAACCGCCGGACAGCGACCCCACCCAGTGCCCGCCCTCGCTCACGGCCAGCAGCGAGCCCGGCGCACGTGGCGCCGAGCCATAGGTGCAGAGCACGGTGCACAGCCATACGCGCAAGCCGTCACGCGACCACTGCGCCGCCTGTTGCACCACCAGCAGGTCGAGATGCTGCACGTCAGTCCGCCTTCAGCTGGGCCAGCTGTTGGGTGGTCAGGTCGCCCGGCAAACCGCCCCAGGCTTCACGCAGGTAGTTGACCATGTCGGTCAGTTGCTGGTCGTCGAGCTTGTCGGCGAAGCCCGGCATCGGCTGCATGCGCTCGAAGCCGGTGAACTGCTGTTCACGGATACCGTCGACGATGGCCTTGACCAGGTTACGCGAGTCGGCCTGGCGCAGCACGGTGTTGCCCTGCATGGCCACGGCGATGTGCGGCTTGCCCTCGCCATCGACGCCGTGACAGCCGGCGCAGACGTTGAGGTACTGCTGGCGACCGCGCTTGGCGCTTTCGCCCAGGGTTTCATGGGCCACCGCCTGCACCACCTTGGCCGCCGGCGGCTGGTCGCCCAGCAGGTAGGTGGCCATGGCCGACAGGTCGCTGTCTTCCAGATGCTGGGTGCTGTGGTGCACCACCGGGTACATCTCGTTGAACATGCTGCCCTGGGCACTCATGCCGTGCTTGAGGAAGGTGGCCAGGTCAGCCTGGTTCCAGCCGCGATCGGCCAGGTCCTGGGCCAGCAGGCTCGGCGCCAGGTAGCCCAGCAGCAGGCCGCCGGTCAGGCGCTTGTCCTGCTGCAGCGCGCCGATCGGGTTACGCGGGGTATGGCATTCGCCACAGTGGCCGAGCACCTCGACCATGTACTGGCCGCGCTTCCAGGCTTCGCTGTTGCCCTTGCCCTCTTCCAGCTGCACGCTCTTGCCGTAGAGCATGTTCCAGCCCATCAGGCCGGTGCGCACGTTGAACGGGAAGCTCAGGCTGGTTTGCGGTGCCGGGCGATTGATCGGTGCCACGGTCATCAGGTAGGCGTGGATGGCGTCCGAGTCCTCACGCTTGACCAGGTGGTACGAGGTGTAGGGCATGGCCGGGTACAGGTTGGCGCCATCCTTGCGCTTGCCCTCGGTCAGGGCGGCGAAGAATTCGTCCGTGCTGTAGTTGCCGATGCCGTACTGCTTGTCCGGGGTGATGTTGGTGCCGTAGATGGTTCCGAACGGCGAATGGATCGGCAGGCCGCCGGCATAAGGCGCGCCGCCCTCGGCCGTGTGGCAGGCCATGCAGTCGGCCGCGCGGGCGAGGTATTCGCCGCGCTTGACCAGTTGCTCATCCGCCGCCTGCGCGCCGCACGCCAGCACCAGGCCCACAGCCAGGGCCAGGCCATTGAAAACACGGGTCATGCTCAGCCCTCCTTGACCAGGCCGAGGTCGCCCAGTACATCGCGGGTCGCCTCGTAGTAGCGCACATAGCCGGTGCAGCGGCACACATGGTGGCCGAGGCTGGCTTCGATGGCATCTTCCAGCTCGCTCTTTTTCAGCGGCTTGCGCTGTGCCTTCTCCACCAGCACGGTGGCGGCGTTGACGAAGCCCGGGGCGCAGTAGCTGCACTGGAAGGCGAAGCGGTCGACGAACTTCTGCTGGATCGGGTTCAGCTCGGTGAGGTTGCCGGCCTGGTCACGCTTGGCGTGGCCTTCGATGGTACGGACCTTCTTGCCCTCGAAGTAATGCGCGCCGGTGATGCAGGTGCGCACTTCCTCGCTGGTGCCGTCGGGGTTGTCGACGATCACCACGCAGGCATGGCAGATGCCCTGGCCGCAGCCCAGGCGCGAGCCTGTGAGGTTCTGGTATTCGTGCAGGTAGTCGAGCATCGCCAGGTCATCGGGGACCACTTCGGTGACGACAGGTTGACCGTTGAGGGTCAGTTGTAGCTTGCGGTCAGCCATTGAGGGCCTCCTTGACGCGGGCGGGGGTGATGGGCAGGTCGCGGACACGCTTGCCGATGGCATGGGCCACGGCGTTGCCGATGGCGCCGACCACCGGGATCATCACCACTTCGGCGATGCCCTTGGACGGGTCGGTGGGCGACAACGGCGGCAGGATCTCCGAGGTCTGCTTCCACACCGCCACATGCTTGGCCATCGGCAGGCGGTAGCGGTTGAAGTTCCAGTTGCCCTCGCCCGGGCCACCCTCGTACAAAGGCATTTCTTCCAGCAATGCGTGGCCGATACCCATGGCGATGCCGCCTTCGAGCTGGCCCTTGACCAGCTCGGGCACCAGCACCCGGCCGCACTCGACCCAGCTGTGGTGGTTGAGCACGCTCACTTCGCCACTGCCCTTGTTCACCTTCACTTCGACGATGGTTGCCACCGGGCTGTAGTAGGTGACCATGGCGTTGTTCAGCTGGGTGGCCGGGTACGCGGCGTTCTGCCGGTCGAGCAGGTGGAAGCCGGCGCTGTTCATCTGCGCCTTCTTGGCGTTCACCGCGCCGTCGCCGTACTTGACCGCCAGGGCATCGAGCGGCAGGCGCTCGCGCACGCCGTCGATGACGAAATCGGCCTCGGCCCAGCTCCAACGGTTGAAGCCGTGCACGCTGACGCCGGTGACCAGGCCCATTTCATGGGCCTTTTTCGCAAGCTCGGCGAACGGAATCGGCGCCAGGCCGTTGCCAGTCAATTCACCGTTGACCCACACCGCGTTCTCGCGGCGCACCACCAGCGGGTTGGCCTGGCCGCCATAAGGGCCCTGGCGCCACAGGGCCATGGCCGCCGGCCACAGGCCGTGGTTGAACAGCACGCGGGCCGCTTCGCGGGTAGCGTGGCTGAAGTAGAACGCCGAGTTGGTCGCCGACGACGGCGAAGCCAGCTTGCCGACCCAGCGCGGGTTGCGCAGCGCGGCGTCCTGCTCGGCCTGGCTGATCAGGTAGGGGTTGCCGCTGGTGCTCAGTTGCAGCTCGGGCCATTCGGTCTGGGCGGTCTGCACCTGGTCGGCAACGCGGCCAAGGAAGTCACTGACCACCAGGGCCTGGGAGGTCGACATGCCGGTGCCCAGTTCGGTGCCGATATGGCGCAGGGTGATCTGGCCGTCGGCAGTGAACTCCACCGCCGCCATCGGCGCTTCGGAGCCGGTGCCGAAGTCTTTCTGGGTGATGGCAAAGCCCACGCCGTACCAGTTGTCGTGGTCCTTGGCGTCCATGGCTTGCTTGCGCGCATGGCGGTTCTTCCACCATTCGTGCTGGCTGGCCTTGTCGAGAATCTCGTGCAGGCGCAGGGCACCAGCCGGGACCGCGCCCTGGGTGTTCTTCATGCCCGACTTGAGCGCGTTCTTGCGCCGCAGTTCGATGGCATCGACACCTAGACGGTCGGCAATCTCGTCGACCATCATCTCGGTGGCGGCCATGCTCTGCAGGGTGCCGTAACCGCGCATGGAACCGGCCTCCACACCACGGGAGTGGTAGGCGGTGACCGACAGGTCGTTCTGCGGCATGTAGTAGATCGACTGCGCTGCGGTAGCGCCCACTGCCGCCACCGACGGGCTGTAGTTGATGCGCCCGCCGCCGTCGACGCTCATGTCGGCGCGGAAGATCTTGAAGCTCAGGTCGTTCTTGTCCACCGCCAGTTGGTAGCGGATGTCGAACGGGTGGCGCTTGATGCCGCTCTGGAACTGCTCATAGCGGTCGTTGGCCAGGCGGATCGGCACGCCCGCGCCGTACAAGGCAGCGACGGCGGCGTAGAACACGAAGATGTTGTTGTCCTTCGAGCCGTAGCCCACGGTGTAGCCGGGGTGCATGTTCAGGTTCTTCAGGCCGAAGCGCGACGGCTTGATCATGTGCACGCACTCCTGCGCCACTTCGAACGGGCACTGGGTGGCCACGACGAAATGCAGGGTGCCGGTGGCCGGGTCGTACCAGCCGTTGCCGTTGTCCGGCTCCAGCGCCGCCGGCTCGATCGACGGAGTCTTGTAGCGCTCGTCGAACAGCAGCCAGTTTTCCGGCGGCTGCTTGAGCTGCTCATCGATGCGCTGGGCGTAGAACATCCCCTGCTCGGTGAGGTTGCCGTGCTGCTTGGGCTCGGCGGTCCACACCGGTTTGCGGGCGAGGATGGTGGGGAACAGCATTGTGTTCTTGAGGCTTGAGTATTCGTCGTCGTCGAACGGCGTTTTGCCGCCCACGCGCACGAAGCGGAAGCTGCCGTAGGGGTCGCGCTGGTACAGCGGCGCCTGGGCGCCGTAGCGGATCGCCTGGTCGTTGAACTGCAGCTTGAGCTTGGCCTTGCGGAAGCGTTCGAAGTCGTTCCAGATCAGGATCGCCACCGGGTGGCCGATGAACATCGGCACCTGGCCGGGGGGCAGCAGCGGGTCCGGCGAGTGGGCTTCGGGCCAGGCAATGCCGTCTTTCTTCAGGTCGTCGGCGGTGACGATGCGGTCCGGCTGCAGCTCGGCGCCCAGCAGCGACAGGTCGTAGCCTGCGTAGATGCGGTCGGCTTTGGTGGCCTTGAGCAGCATGGCGTGGCCTTGCTGCTGCGGCCAACCGGGCATGTCCTTGGCACGGATGTCACGGGCAAACACCTTGTTGCCGCACACCTTGGACAGCGCGTCGTTACGGAAACGCGCCTTGCCGTCGTGGTTCATCCACTTTTGTGGCGAGGTGGTGACACGGTCTTCCATCAGGGCGGCGAAGGCCTGGCTGCCAAGCGGCGCCATGGTCACGCCGACACCGGCGATCAGCCCGCCTTGCAGGAACGAACGCCGGGAAATTTCACGGTTGGACATGGTTGATCCTCTGGGCAGTCAGGCGCTGCCCATGCTTTGTTCTGGTGCTTGTGAAACGCGAAGGGCGCGCACGATCACAAAAATTGACTATCAAGTCAAGATACAACTCTTGTTACATCGATTGAAGTCAAGCAGACAACTTGTCGCGGCAAGGTCCAGGATTGGCGGTTTGTGTGTGTAGGAGCGGCTGACATGAGGCAATGTGCCACCAGTCATGACCCTGTCATCTTTCTGTCGTATTTTTCATCGCTCACCCAGGGCAGGGAAAACCAGCAGTGATACGCCGTTCTCTCTCATCCGCAGGGCTGTTGCCGCTGCTGCTGTTGATGCTGTGCGCCGTCACCCTAACCTTCCTCTGGGGGCTGCACATCAATCAGAAGGCCGCCACGCGCCAGGATGCGCTGTCGGCAAAAGCCGCCGAACACCTGAACTTGGCCAGCATCGTCGGTGAAAACCTGCGCCAGTTGGTGGACCGCGCCCAGGCCGTTGGCCGGGTAACCCAGGACGACATGAAGCGCCTGCGCCAGGGCAACCTGAGCCTGGCCCGGCTGCTGGCCGAAGACCCGGTGTTCAAGCGCATGAGCCTGTACGACCGGCATGGCCGGCTGCTCTCCTCCAGCCATGCCGACGAGCCCGGGCAACTGCCCGACGCCTGGCTCGACCAGCTCAAGCGCCATGTCGGGCAGTACGGTTTCAAGGCCTTCCTGCCCCGCGCCCTGCCGGCGGGCAACAGCACCCTGCCCAACTGGCGCCTGCCGTTCCTGCTGCCGCTGACCGACCTGCCCGGCCGCGAGATCGACAACATCCTCGTGGTGCAACTGGACATCGGCTACCTGGCGGTACTGTTCCAGCACATCGACCTGGGCCGCAGCGGCCTGGTGCGCCTGCTGCAGGACGACGGCCAGGAGCGTCTGCGCATCGACGGCAGCGGCGTGGTGGTGGCCGGCCAGACCCTGGTACCCGGGCTGCCGGGCAGCGGCGAAGACGCCGGCCAGCTCACCCAGTACAGCCTCGACGGCGCCTTCCAGAGCCTGTACCGGCGCATGCCCGAGCGCGGCTTCAGCGTGATGGTCAGCCAGCGCCAGGACGAAATCCTCGCCTCCGCCAGCCGCACCACCAATCGCCAGTTCTGGCTGAACCTGAGCATGACCCTGCTGATCCTCACCAGCCTGGCCTGGGGCCTGCGCCTGCTGCACAAGCGCCAGGAGGCCTTCACCGAGCTCGAGTACGCGCAGCAGGTCAACCAGCAGCTGATCGGCCGCCTCGAAGACGAGCACCGGCGCAGCAGCCATGCCGCCGCCACCGACCACTTGAGCGGCCTGCACAATCGGCGCCAATTCGTCGAGGTGGCCGCCCAGGCGCTCACCCGCCAGCGCGGCAAGCGCCGGTTGCTGGCCATCCTGTTCATCGACATGGACCGCTTCAAATCGATCAACGACTCCCTCGGGCACAAGATCGGCGACTTGCTGCTGCAGGCCGTGGCCGGGCGTATCCAGCGCCTGCTGGAGCCGGGCGACGAGGCCTCGCGCTTTGGCGGCGACGAGTTCGTGGTGCTGCTGGCCGGCGAACGCAGCGAGGAGCAGATCGACGGCTGGGTGCGCGCCCTGGTGGAGAAACTCTCGGCCACCTACGCCCTCGACGGCCAGGAGGTCAACACCAGCCCCAGCGTGGGCGTGAGCATCTGCCCCCGCGACGGCCAGGACATCGACGCGCTGATCCGCTGCGCCGACGCCGCCATGTACTCGGCCAAGCAGGCCGGGCGTGCCCAGTACCGCTTCTTCGACCCATCGCTGAACCTCTCCGACATCCAGGCGTTCACCCTCGAACAGGCCTTTGGCAGCGCCCTGAGCGAACGCCAATTCGTCCTGCACTTCCAGCCGCAGATCCGCCTCGATACCTTGCAGGTGCTGGGCTACGAAGCGCTGGTGCGCTGGGACCATCCGCAGTTCGGCCTGCTCTACCCCGACCGTTTCATCGGCCTGGCCGAGCGCAGCGGGTTCATCGTCGAACTGGGCTGGGAAGTCCTGCGCCTGGCCTGCGAGGAGCTGGCACGCTGGGCTGTGCGCGATCAGACCGCGCACCTGGCGGTCAATGTGTCGGCGCTGCAACTGCGCCAGGGCGACTTCAGCGCCCGGCTGTTGGCCGAGCTCGATTACTACGGCATCGCCCCCCAGCGCCTGGAGCTGGAGATCACCGAAACCACCGTGCTCGACCCGGAAGGCACCGCCGTTGAACACCTGCACCGCCTGCGCGCCGCCGGCATCGGCATCAGCCTGGACGACTTCGGCCGCGGCTATGCAGGGTTTGCCCATTTGCAGGCGCTGCCGCTATCCAGGCTGAAGATCGACCGCTCGCTGATCGCGCCGCTGTGCAACAGCTACGACGACAGCCCGATCGTGTCTTCGACCATCATCCTGGCCAAGCGCCTGGGCCTGGAGGTGGTGGCCGAGGGCGTCGAGACCCGCGAACAGGTGGTGTGCCTGAAGCTCGCCGGTTGCGACATCGCCCAGGGCTACCATTTCAGCCGGCCGCTGTCGCCGGCCCAGTTGCACGAATACCCCCCCTTCATCGGCAACGAGGACAAGGCATGCGTGTACTGAAATCCCTCGGCGCCCTGGCGCTGGCGCAGTTGCTGACGGGCCCCGCGCTGGCCAACTGCACACCCCACGGCCTGCGGCTTGCAGTGATCCCGATCAAGGACGTCGAAGCCATGACCCGCGAGCACCAGCCCCTGGTCGAGCGCCTGAGCAAGGCCGCAGGCGTGCCGGTGGAACTGGTGATCAGCGCCTCCTACGAAAGCGTGGTGGATGCCATCGTCTCCGGCGGCGCCGACATCGCCCGGCTGGGCCCGGCCTCCTATATCCTCGCCCGCCAGCGTGACCGGCGCATCGAGCCGTTCGCCACCTACACCCTCGCCGCGGGCACCTACACCCCGGCGGGCAACCATTACCAGGCGCTGCTGCTGACCCGCGCCGACGGCCCGACCAGCCTCAACGCCGTGCGCGGCAAGCGGGTTGCGCTGAGCGACCCAGCCAGCACCTCGGGCAGCCTGGTACCCAGCGTCGAGTTCGCCGCGCTGGTCAACACACCATTACCGCGTTACTTCGCGGCGCTGGTGTACGCCGGCAACCATGACAAGGCGCTCGAGGCGCTGCTCGAAGGGCGGGTCGATGCCGCCTTTGTCGCCAGCGAACGGGCCGACGCCTACCTGGCCAGCCACGCTGTCGACCCGGCAAAGCTGCAGGTGCTGTGGCGCTCGGCGCCGATCCGTTATGACCCTTACGTGTTCAGCGCCAACCTGTGCCCGGCGCTGAAGCAGCGCCTGCGTCAGGCGATGCTCGATGACCCCAAGGCACTGGCCGGGTTCGTGGCGTCACAGGACGCCACCGGGCTGGTGCCAGTGGGGCACAAGGATTACGCGGGGCTTGAGCGTATGATGGCGCCGACACTGCGCCCTTGAGCCTTTGCCAGGCATTGGGGAGCGCTACGCCGGGGTATCGGGAGCCCCTTTCCCCAATCACCTCGGTATCGTGCGTGCCATCGAAATCACCTTGCGACGGCATCCCCAATGAAACTCTTCGAACCACTCAAGCTTGGCCCTCTAACCCTGCCCAACCGGATCTTCATGGCCCCCCTCACCCGCCTGCGCAGCCTGGAGCCGGGCGACGTGCCAACCGCGATGATGGCCGAGTACTACGGCCAGCGGGCCAGCGCCGGGCTGATCATCAGCGAAGCCACGCAGATCTCGTTCCAGGCCAAGGGCTATTCCGGTTCGCCCGGCATCCACACCGCTGAGCAGATCGCCGGCTGGCGCCAGGTCAACGACGCCATCCACCAACGCGGCGGGCACAGCGCGGTGCAGGTGTGGCACACCGGGCGCGTGTCGCACACCTCGTTGCAACCGGGTGGCCAAGCGCCGGTGGCGCCTTCGGCGTTGCCGGCCAATGCGCGCACCACGCTGCGCGACGAGAACGGCCAGCTCATCCGGGTCGACACCTCGACCCCACGCGCCTTGAGCGAAGCCGAGATCGCCGGCATCGTCGCCGACTTCGGCCAGGCGGCGGCCAACGCCCGTGAAGCCGGCTTCGACTTCATCGAGCTGCATGCGGCCCACGGTTACCTGCTGCACCAGTTCCTGACCCCCAGTGCCAACACTCGCGACGACCGTTACGGCGGCAGCGTTGAAAACCGTGCGCGCATCGTGCTCGAAGCGGTCGATGCCGCGATTGCCCAGTGGAGCGCCGAGCGCGTGGGTATCCGCATCTTCCCGCTCGGCGGCTTCAATGGCATCGACAACGGTGAAGACCAGGAGGCCGCCGGCCTGTACCTGATCGGCGAGCTGGCCAAGCGCAACCTGGCCTACCTGCACCTGTCCGAGCCGGACTGGGCCGGTGGCAAGCCGCTGCGTGACGCGTTCCGCGAGGCGATCCGCGCTGCGTATCCCGGGGTGATCGTCGCTGCAGGCGCCTACACCGCCGACAAGGCAGAAGACTTGCTTGCGCGTGGTTTGATCGATGCGGTGGCCTTTGGGCGGGCGTTCATTGCCAACCCGGACTTGGTCGAGCGACTGAAGCAGCAGGCGCCGCTGAACGCGCACCGAGCGCAGTTCGACTATGCCAATGGGGCTGAGGGGTATACCGACTATCCGTTCCTGCGCCGGGCGTAGCCTGTTCGGGCCTCATCGCGGGGCAAGCCCGCTCCCACGCAGCGTCCAAGTGTTGGGATGGTACTTCGTGGTAGCGGGCTTGCCCCGCGATGACGCCCACCAGATTTCCAGCTGGATCGCCGGGCTCAGCGTCAGGCCAATGACGCCAGTGCATTGGCCGCCACTGCATGCGAGCGCTGCCGCGCCAGCGGATCATGGATGCGGCAATCAATCATCAATTCATCCGCTCCGGTCTGCTCGATCAGCGAGCGCAACCCTTCCCTCACCCGCTGCGGGCCACCGGCGATGGTGCAGGCCATCACCTGCTCCAGCACGGCCCGTTCATGGCCAGGCAGCCCTTCGACATACCCTTCCTGAGGTTTGGGCAACAGCCCGTAACGGCCCACATGCAGGTCGAGCATCCATTTGCGGTGCGAGCTGGCCAGGTAGTCGGCTTCGGCATCGCTGCCGCCGGCGAAGATGTTCACACCCACCATCACATAGGGCCTGGCCAGTTGAGCCGAGGGTTTGAAGTGGGCGCGGTAATGGGCGACGGCCTGCAGCAGGTAGCGCGGCGCGAAATGCGAAGCGAAGGCGTAGGGCAAACCGAGCCTGGCCGCAAGGTCGGCGCCGAACAGGCTGGAGCCGAGGATCCAGATCGGCACGTCATGCTGCCCGGGTACACCGCGCACCGGGCGCTGGCCGTTGTCGGCGAGGTAGTCGCGTAGCTCGCCGATGTCGGTTTCGAAGTCGCGTTCGGGCGCTGCGCCGCGCAAGGCACGTACGGTCGGGCCGGAAGTACCGGGCGCACGGCCCAGGCCCAGGTCGATGCGCCCGGGGTGCAGGGTATCAAGGGTGCCGAACTGCTCGGCCACCACCAGCGGTGCGTGGTTGGGCAGCATGATGCCGCCGGCGCCGACGCGGATTTGCCGGGTGGCGTTGGCGACTTCGTTGATCACCAGTGAGGTGGCGGCAGAACCGATGCCGGGCATGTCGTGGTGTTCGGCGATCCAGTAGCGGCGGTAGCCGTGCTGTTCGACGTGGCGGGCAAGCTGGCGGGTTTCTTCGATCGCGTCGGCGTAGGTCTTGCCTTCGCCGATCATGACCAGGTCCAGTACGGACAGGGCTGTCATGGGGGCTCCTGATGAAGTTTGCGTGACAGCAGAGTGTCCGGGGTGGGTAGCTGCGGATAAAGCCGAAGAGCGGCCCGATACTGGGGCCTCGGATTCCCCAAAGACTGCGCGCTTGCTGTGTAGAAGCGGGTTTACCCGCGAAGCAGGCGGCGCGTTGGATGGCACCGGCTCTGCCGGTGTTCGCGGGTAAACCCGCTCCCACAGGATACGCGCCGCTTTGACGCCAAGCGTAGTAACTGTGGGGGAGCAGCCTGCGATGAGTTAAACGCGGGCATTACAATACAGTTGTTCCTACAACGACTCCCAGGGCACCCCGTCCTGCCAGCTTTCGACCAGTAGATCAATGAAGCCGCGCACCCGTGGCGACAGATGCCGCTTGCTGGGGTAGACGATGCGGATCGGGTCGGCAGGTGGCCGGTAGTCGTGCAGCACTTCGACCAGCGTCCCGGCGCGCAGGTCATCGCCGGTGATGTAAGTCGGCAGGTGAATCAGCCCGAACCCCGCCCGCGCGCCATCGAGCATCGCCTCGGAGCTGTCGATGTTCAACCGCCCGGGCTCCTCGCACAGATGCAACCCGGCATCGGTGCGAAAACGCCACGGGCTGGATTTTTCACCCGCCAGAAACGCGATCTTGTCATGCCCATAAAGGTCGGCCGGCACCTGCGGCGTGCCGTGGCGCTGCAGGTAGTCGGGCGAGGCACAGGTGACGAACTGCTGCCAGGCCACGGTACGGGTCAGCAGTTGCGAGTCCTCTTTCGGCGCGCCGATACGCACCGCCACGTCGACACCCTCCTCGACCAGGTCGACGAAGCGGTCGGTGAAGCGGATATCGGCGCGCAGCTCGGGCCACAGCTTGAGGTAGCGGTCGAGGATCGGCAGCACATGGCGCTGGCCGAACGACAACGGCGCAGTAAGGCGCAAGGTGCCGGTAGGCTGGCCCCGACGCTGGGCCATGGTCGACTCGACTTCATCGAGGTCGTCGAGGATCTGCCGCCAACGCTCGAAGGCCACCAGCCCCTCGTCGGTCAGGCTCAGCTTGCGCGTGGTGCGGTTGAGCAGCCGCACCGCCATGCGTGCTTCCAGCCGGGCGATGCTCTTGCCCACCGCCGAGCGGGTCAGGCCCAGGCTGGCGGCGGCAGCGGTGAAGCTGCCGGCCTTCACGGCGCTGACGAAGGCGGCGATATCGCCGAAGCGGTTGGGTTCCATGCTGTATTCCTGAACAAGACAAGCCAGCTAAATGGGTGCGCAACCGCTGATTGCAAGGCCGCCGCCCTCAGCGCCCGGCCTCGGCGGCATGCCCCAGCGACTGGCTGGCCCAGGCTGCCAGCGGCAAGGGTGGCTGCTGGTCGAGGATGCGCCGCCAGATCAGGCTCAGTTTGGCGCCATCGAACAGCGAAGCCGCACCGCCGCCGATCCAGCCCCTGGGCTGGATCACCTGCCATTGGCCAGCAGCGTCACGCTGGGCCATCTGGAAGCGGAAGCTGTAGTTGCCCGGCACACCCATACGCAGGTCGGTGACCACCAGCGCGTCGCCGACTACGTCGTAACGCAGCCAGTCGCCGGTGAACCAGCGCAGACGCTCGTGCAGCGGCACCCCGGCCAGCACCTTGCCGGCTTCAAGGTTGAGTGACTGGCGCAGTATTTCGGGCGGCTCACGGTCGAACAGGCTGCTGACGCCTTCGTAGTAATCGCCGCCTGGGGTTTTCGCCAGCATCCGCCAGACCAGGCTGTTGAAGGCCATCGGCACCCCGCGCACTTCGCTTGCGACGATACCCTGCTGAGCCAGCGCCTGGCTGAAGCGTTGCTCTGCAGCCATGCGCCCGGCCAGGCCAAAGCCCAGGTAAACCGTGCTGAACGCCAACGCCAGGCACAACACGCCGACCGCCCTGCCCTGCAGCCCCTTGAACGTTGCGTACAGCACCGCCAGCAGCAACGGCACGGTGTACACCGGGTCGATGATGAACACGGCCGCCCAACTTTGCGGCGTGGGCTGCAAGGGCCAGAGCAACTGGGTGCCATACACCGTGAACGCATCGAGGATCGGGTGGGTGGCCAGCACCAGCCAGAACGCCAGGAACAACCGTGGCCAGCGGTAGCCCTTGTGCGGCCAGTAGCGCTGGCCCAGCCAGGCAACCGTCCAGGCCATCAACAGCGCAAGCCCGGTAAGGACGAACAGCGAATGGGAAAAGCCTCGGTGGAAGGTCATCTGCGACACCGGGTCGGCGTAGCGGATCAGCACGTCGAGGTCCGGCAGCGTGGCCAGGGCGGCGCCGTACAGCAGCGAGCGGCGGCCTTGAATGCGGCCCAGCACGGTGCCCTGCAGGGCGGCGCCGAGTACGGCTTGGGTCAGTGAATCCAATGCACATCTCCATGAAAAACGCGGTGCAGCACTCAGTCTGCGGGTAACAGTTGCAAGCCCAGGTACAGGCTGAGCATCCCTTCAAGGCGCAGCGGATCGACTTCGCCCAGTTCGGCGATGCGTTCAAGCCGGTAGCGCAGGCTGTTGCGGTGAATGCCCAAGGCATCGGCGCAGGCCTGGCTCTGCCCGTCATGGGCGCACCAGGCGCGCAGCGTAGCCAGCAGCTGGCCGCTGGCATCCTTGGCGCGCACGCGCAGCAAGGGTTCGAGCAGCTCGTCCAGGGCATCGTCGTTGCGGTGGCGCCAGAGCAGCGCCGGCAGGCGGTAGCGGGCCAGGCTTAGCAGGCGCTCGCCTGGCAGCACTTCGCGCCCGTAGGCCAGCAGGTCGCGCACCCGCCGGTAGCCGCGGCGCAATTGCTCCAGGCTTTGCGCCGGGCTGCCCAAGGCCAGGCGTTCGACCACCCAGCCATGGCGTTGCAGGCGCTCCAGCAGGCGCGGCTCGTCCAGCGCCACGTTGGCCGGGCGGCACCACAGCAGCGATTGGCGGGCGGGGCTTACACACCAGCTGTCGGGGTAGCGGCTCATCAGCCAGGCCGACAAGGCTTCGGCCGGGGGCCCGGCCTGCAGTTCGAACAGGCAGGGAATGCGTGGCAGGTTGGGTTTGAGCCCGAGTTGCTGGGCCTCATCGACCAGCCGGGGCGATTCGCCGCTGCCCCCCAGCAGCAGGGCTAGCAGGTCGTCGCAACGCTGGCGGCGCCATTGCTGCTCAACCTGCAAGTGGCGCTGGGCCAGGAGCATTTCGGCGGTCATGCGCACCAGCTCGCCGTAGGTGCGCAGTTGCTGCGGGTCGCCGGTAAGGCCGAGCACGCCGATCAGCCGGTCATCGAGCATCAGCGGCAGGTTGACCCCGGGCTGCACACCCTTGAGGCACTTGGCAGCGTCCACATCGAGCTCGACGATCCGGCCGTTGGCCAGCACCAGCTGGGCGCCTTCGTGGCGGGTGTTGATGCGTTCCGGCTCGCCGCTGCCGAGGATCAGCCCCTGGCTGTCCATCACGTTGACGTTGCACGGCAGGATGGCCATCGCCCGGTCGACGATGTCCTGGGCCAGGTCGTGGTCCAGTTCGAACATGAGCAGGTCCTTAGGGTTGCCTAGGGTTGGTCGGCGGCACAGCAGGCTGAGTCTGGGGCTGTGCAAAAGCACAAAGACAGTGGCGCTACACTCCCCGAGACTCGTCAGGGCGAGCGCCGAGACAGGCGACGCGGTGACAACCATAACAAAAGAGAACCCGATCATGGCACACAGCCCCGCCCCTGACCAAGGCAACGACGTCACCCGCAACGCGCTGTACCGGCGCATCACCCTGCGGCTGATTCCGTTCATTTTCATCTGCTACCTGTTCAACTACCTGGACCGCGTCAACGTCGGCTTCGCCAAGCTGCAGATGCTCGACGCGCTCAAATTCAGCGAAACCGTGTACGGCCTTGGCGCCGGGATCTTCTTCATCGGCTACGTGCTATGCGGCCTGCCCAGCAACCTGGCGCTCAACCGCTTCGGCCCGCGGCGCTGGATCGCACTGATGATGATCGCCTGGGGCAGCCTGAGTACCTGCCTGCTGTTCGTCACCACCCCCACCGAGTTCTATGCCTTGCGCCTGCTCACCGGCGCCGCCGAGGCGGGCTTCTTCCCTGGCGTGGTGCTGTACCTTTCGCGCTGGTTCCCGGCGGCGCGCCGGGGCCGGATCATGGCCCTGTTCATGTCGGCGATCCCGGTCTCCGGCCTGCTGGGCGGACCGTTCTCCGGCTGGATCCTGCAGCACTTCGCGGCAGGCCAGGGTGGCCTGGCCGGCTGGCAGTGGATGTTCCTGATCCAGGGCCTGCCGACCGTGGCACTGGGTGCGCTGGCCATCGTGCTGCTCAGCGACGGCTACCAGAAAGCCCCATGGCTGAGCCCGGCAGAACGCCAGCTGATCGCGGCAGACCTGGCGGCCGACGCTGCGAGCAAGCCGGCCACTACGGGTGACGGCGTGCTCGCCGTGCTGACCAACCCGTTGATCTGGACCTTCGGCTTCGTCTACTTCTGCATCCAGAGCGGCGTGTATGCCATCAACTTCTGGCTGCCGTCGATCATCAAGAACATGGGCTTCGACAACCCGCTGCTGATCGGCTGGCTGAGTGCCATTCCGTACCTGCTGGCCGGGGTGTTCATGATCCTGGTGGGCCGCTCGGCGGACCTGCGCAACGAACGGCGCTGGCATTTGGTCGTGCCGATGCTGATGGGCGCCTTGGGCCTGCTGATCGCGGTCAACTTCGCCGCTCAGCCGACCATTGCCATCCTCGGCCTGTCGATCGCCACCATGGGCGCGCTGACCGGGCTGCCGATGTTCTGGCCGATGCCGACCGCGCTGCTCAGTGCGGGTACCGCCGTGGCGGGCTTGGCGGTGATCAACTCGGTGGGGCAGATGGCGGGCTTCCTCAGCCCGTACCTGGTCGGGTTCATCAAGGACCAGACCGGGTCGACCGATGCGGCGCTGTATGCGCTGGCGGGGTTGATCGTGCTGGGTAGCGTGGTGGCGCTGCGGGTTTCGCGTTCGGGTAATCCCGCGTTCGCCCGCGCTCGCTAGCAAAACCGATCGCGGGGCAAGCCCGCTCCCACGCCTCAATGCGTGGGAGCGGGCTTGCCCCGCGATACTTTTAATGCCGGGCCTGCGCCTTCCACCCTGCCTCATGCAAGGCAGTCAGCAGTGTGTCGCCATCCAACCCCGGCACCACCGCCCCGCCCTTGCCGACCATCGTCCTCCCTGCCAGCAGCGCATTGACAATCGCCTCCTCCACCGCCTCCGCCGCCGCCATGAACAACGCCGAGATATGGTCGTTGTTGAGCATCTGCACCTGCGTGCACTGGGCCAGGTCCTTGCGCCCGTAGTCAGCCGGCGGCAGGCCCTGGTTACCGGTGGAGAACGCCAGGAAGATATCGCCACTGGAGTCCTCGGTACCGCCACCGGTGCGGGCAATCCCGATCGACGCCCGTTGCGCCAGGCGCTGGCACTGGTGCGGCAGCAGCGGCGCATCGGTGGCGATCACCACCACGATCGAACCCATCCCAGGCGTGCCTTGTTCACGTTCGGCAAAGGGCGATGGCAGGTGCCCAAGCTGGCGCCCCACCGGATAGCCATCGATGCGCAACTCCTGACGCTGGCCGTGGTTGGCCTGCACCAGCGCCCCCACCGTCCAGCCGCCCTGTTGCACCGGCAATTGCCGCGAAGCGGTGCCGATACCGCCCTTGAACTCATGGCAGATCATCCCGGTGCCGCCGCCCACCGGGCCTTCGGTTACCGCGCCGGGTGCGGCGTTGTCCAGCGCCTGACGCACCTGCAACGGGGTCACGTGCTGGCCCCAGATATCGTTGAGCAACCCGTCGTAGGTTTCCATCACCACCGGCATGCACCAGTACACGGCCTCGTCCGCCAGGCGCTCACGCTCGGCAGCGATCAGCGCATCGCGCACCACGCCGACGCTGTGGGTGTTGGTAATGGCGATCGGCGTGGTCAACAGGCCCGCCTCGCGGATCCACTCAAGGCCGGTGGCATCGCCATTGCCGTTGAGTACATGGCAACCGGCAAAGCACGGCGCCAGGCGCGCGGCACCGGGGCGCGGCTCGATCACGGTGACCCCGGTGCGGATCGGCGCCGGGCGTTGTTCATCCAGCAGGGTGCTGTGGCCAACCCGCACGCCCGGCACATCGGTAATGGCATTGAACGGGCCCGGGGTGCCGTGGCCGAGGGTAATGCCCAAATGACGCGCACGCATGTCTACTCCTTGGATACTCACAATTTCTGGAAGGTCGGGCTGAGTCGGCCGTGGGTGCTGTAGAGAATGACGGACACTGCCAGCAGCCCAAGCAGGACCAGCAGGTCACGTAGCGAGGCCTGTTGCAGCAGGGTCACCAGCAGCCAGCCGGCGCCGCTCACGGCCAGCAGTGCCGGCAACGGCCACAGTGGCATGCGGTACGGGTGCTCGCGGTCGCGGCGCAGCACCCGGCTGCACAGGGCGCAGGCGGCCACTACCAGGTAGATCAGCAGCAGCAACAGCACGGTGAACGAGGTCAGCTCTTCGAGGCTGCCGGACAGGCTCAGCAGCGCCGAGGGGATGGCCAGGAACAGCGTGGCCAGCCACGGCGATTCCCAGCGCGGGTGGATCACGGTGAAGGCGCGGTTGAGGGCCGGCGTCCAGATGGCATCGCGGCCGCTGCTGTACACCACCCGGCCAACCTGGATGACGATGGCGACGATGGCGTTGAACACCGACAGGAAGATCCCGGCGCTGACCAGCCGTGCGAGGGTTTCGTTGCCGTGGGCGGTGAGCAGGTAGCCGATCGGGTCGCCGCTGGCCAGCATCGCCTCGAGCGACGGCGCACCGATCAACAGCGCGGCCAGCGGTATGACTTCGATGGCCACCACCACGACCAGCGACCACAGCACCGCCCGGTGCACGGTCCGCCCGCCGTCCTTCATATCCTCGGCCAGTAGTACCGCGCCGCCGTAACCGTTGAAGGCGAACAGCGCCATGCCCACCGCGCCCAGCACCAGCGCCCAGGGAGCAGCCACCAGGGCACCCTGCTCCAGCACCTGTGGCTGCAGCAGGCTGGCCGTCGGCTGGCTGGCATTGCCGAAGCCCAGGGCGACGATCACCAGCAAGGCGGCCACCTCGCAGATCAGGAACAGCCCGGTGATCCAGGCATTGAGGCGGATATTGAGAATGCCCAGGGCATAGCTGGCGACCACAATCACCAGGGCCACGCTCTGGGTATCGAAGCCTGTGCCCAGGGCGTTATTGAGGTAGGTGGCGGCGCCGGCCGCCAGCACCGGCGGGATGAACAGCATCGAGGCCAGCACGGTGAGGAAGGTGGCATAGCCTGCCAGCCCGCCGAACACCCGCTTGGCATACACGTACTCCCCGCCGGCGGTGCTGTGGGCGCGGCCCAGCTCGGCGTAGCACCAGGCGAACATCAGGGCCAGCAGCGCCGCCATGAGAAAGGACAGGAACGCGCCGCTGCCGGCCTGCTGGATGGCGAACGGGGCGATGACGAACACGGAACTGGCGGGGGTGACCGCCGAAACGGTGATGGCGACCACATCGGGCATACCCAGGCGCTGCTTGAGCGCGCTCGCGGGCGCTTCGCTGGAGCTCATGGTGTTTTTCCTCTGATTGTTATTGGTTGTGAGGGCAAAACCGGGGTCGTGCGGCCGCTGGACCTGGCTGGACTCTAGGCTGGGAGGCGCTGGGTGCCAATTACCCTATGGGGGTACGCCCCTTGACGACGTAGGGAAAGATCACCTGATACTGTGGGACGTTCATCGCGGGGCAAGCTCGCTCCCACGTTTTTGTGAGGCATCTGTGGGAGCGGGCTTGCCCCGCGATAGGCCTACATTGCGAATGCCGGGGGATCATGCACAACCTGTTCACCGAAGCCAGCGCCCACACAGGCCTGGCCCGCACCGTCGAGCAGCTCGGCCAGCCGCGCTTCTGGCGCCAGTTGATGCTGCTGTTGCAGCACTGGGTGCCGTTCGACAATGCCCTGGCGATGTTCTACCCGCGCGCCGGCCTGCCGCGGGCGCTGGAGATCTTCGATGCCCGCGGCGAGGGCAACCCCGAGGCCATGGCCCTGTACCTGAGCGGGCTGTACCAGCTCGACCCCTTCTACCAGGCCTGCCAGGAAGGCATCGGCGATGGCCTGCACCGCTTGGAAGAAGTCGCTCCGGACCAGTTCCGCCAGAGCGAGTACTACCTCACCTACTTCCACGACCATGTGCTCGAGGACGAGGTGCAGTTCATCGTGCAACTGGGCGACAGCGGCGCCCTGTCGCTGTCGCTGGGCAGCCGCCAGCGCTTCGAGGCGGCGCAGCATGGCCTGCTGGTGATGGTCTGCCCGTGGGTGCTGGCGCTGCTCGGCCAGCACTGGCAGCGTCAGGCCCCTGCCCCGGCGATGGCCAGCCAGGTGCGCGATGCCATGAGCCTGTTCGGCGCCAAGGTGCTTTCGGAGCGCGAGCTGGAGATCGCCCGGCTGGTGTTGCGGGGGTATTCGTCAAAAGCCATGGCCGAACGGCTGGCGATCTCGCCGGAGACGGTCAAGGTGCATCGGCGTCACCTGTACGCCAAGCTGGATATTTCGTCGCAACCAGAGCTGTTTTCGTTGTTCCTGCAGTCGTTGGGACATGATCCGCAGGACCCTTGAGGCCCGACGGGCTAAAGTTGAACCACCTCGGCCGGAAGGCGCGCACCTAAGGTAAAAATGCAGCCTAACCCTGCAGATTTGCCAATTGTGCAAGGCAAATTCGCATGACAGGATCCTGCGACCCGCCCGCGCATTCCAGGCTTCACTTGGAAAATCAATAACAAAGCAGGGAGAACGCGATGACCGCGCACGCTCACACCTCGGCAACGGATCATGTACTGGCCGAGGTCCGTAACCATATCGGCCACCTCACCCTCAACCGCCCCGCCGGCCTCAACGCCCTCACCCTCGACATGGTCCGCAGCCTGCAAAAACACCTGCATCGCTGGGCCCAGGATGCCGACGTGCACGCCGTGGTGCTGCGCGGCGAAGGGCCGAAGGGCTTCTGCGCCGGTGGCGATATCCGCTCGCTGCATGACAGCTACAAGGCCGGCCAGCGCCTGCATCTGGACTTCTTCGAAGAGGAATACGCTCTCGACCTGTGCATCCACCGTTACCGCAAGCCAGTCATGGTGCTGATGGACGGCTTCACCCTGGGCGGTGGCATGGGCCTGGCCCAGGGCTGCGACCTGCGTATCGTCACCGAGCGCAGCCGCCTGGGAATGCCCGAGGTGGGCATCGGCTACTTCCCCGATGTCGGCGGCAGCTACTTCCTGCCGCGCGTGCCCGGCGAGCTGGGTATCTACCTGGGCGTCAGCGGCACCCAGATAAAGGCCGCCGATGCCTTGTACTGCGGCCTCGCCGACTGGTACCTGGACAGCGACAAACTGGCCGCGCTGGATGAAGGGCTCGACCGCCTGGCCTTCGGCGACCACCCGCTCAAGGACCTGCAAGGCCTGCTCGCGCGGCTTGGCACCCAGACCCTGGGCGATGCGCCGCTGGCCAGGCTGCGCCCGGTGATCGACCACTTCTTCGCCCTGCCCGACCTGCCCAGCATCGTCGAGCAGCTACGCGCTGTGAGCATCGGCGACAGCCACCAATGGGCGCTGGACACCGCCGACCTGCTGCAGACCCGCTCGCCGCTGGCCATGGCCGTGACCCTGGAGCTGCTGCGCCGTGGCCGCCACCTGGCGCTGGAGGACTGCTTCGCCATGGAGCTGCACATCGACCGCCAGTGGTTCGACCACGGCGACATCATCGAGGGCGTGCGCGCCCTGATCATCGACAAGGACAAGCAACCGCGCTGGAACCCGCCGACCCTGGCGGCGCTCAATGCCCAGCGGGTCGACCAATTCTTCGAAGGCCTGTAAGGCCGGGAGTACGCAGATGCAAGACCTGGAACTGAGCGAAGAACAGATCATGATCCGCGACATGGCACGGGATTTCGCCCGTGGCGAGATCGCGCCCCACGCCCAGGCCTGGGAAAAGGCCGGCTGGATCGATGACGAGGTGGTGCGCAAGATGGGCGAGCTCGGCCTGCTCGGCATGGTCGCACCGGAACAGTTCGGCGGCAGCTACACCGACTACGTCGCCTATGCCCTGGCGGTGGAGGAGATCTCCGCCGGTGACGGCGCCATCGGGGCGCTGATGAGCATTCACAACTCGGTGGGCTGCGGCCCGTTGCTGGCCTACGGCAACCCTGAGCAACAACAGGCCTGGCTGCCGAAGCTGGCCAGCGGTGAGGTGATCGGCTGCTTCTGCCTGACCGAGCCCCAGGCCGGTTCCGAAGCCCACAACCTGCGCACCCGCGCCGAGCTGGTCGATGGCCAGTGGGTGATCAACGGTGCCAAGCAGTTCGTCAGCAACGCCCGCCGCGCCAAGTTGGCCATCGTGTTCGCGGTGACCGACCCGGACCTGGGCAAGAAAGGCTTGTCGGCGTTCCTGGTGCCCACCGACAACCCGGGGTTCAAGGTCGACCGCAGCGAACACAAGATGGGTATCCGCGCTTCCGATACCTGCGCGGTCTCCCTGGACAACTGCCGTATCCCTGCCGCCAACCTGCTGGGCGAGCGCGGCAAGGGGCTGGCGATCGCCCTGTCCAACCTCGAAGGCGGGCGCATCGGCATCGCCGCCCAGGCCCTGGGCATCGCCCGTGCCGCGTTCGAGGCGGCGCTGCTGTATTCTCGCGAGCGCATCCAGTTCGGCAAGCCGATCAACGAGCACCAGAGCATCGCCAACCTGCTGGCCGACATGCAGGTGCAGATCAACGCTGCCCGCTTGCTGATCCTGCATGCCGCACGGTTGCGCACGGCCGGCAAGCCGTGTTTGTCGGAGGCCTCCCAGGCCAAGTTGTTCGCCTCGGAAATGGCCGAGCGGGTGTGCTCGATGGCGATCCAGGTGCATGGTGGATATGGATATCTGGAAGACTATCCGGTGGAGAAGTACTACCGCGATGCGCGGATTACCCAGATCTACGAAGGGTCGAGCGAGATCCAGCGCATGCTGATTGCGCGGGAGTTGAAGCACTATTCGATTTGATGCCATTGCATCGAGGTGGAAGGCACTGCGTTGTGTTGCTTGTTCTGGCCTCATCGCCGGCAAGCCGGCTCCCACAATCACAGCGCTGCACTCAAGGAATGCACTGTACCTGTGGGAGCTGGCTTGCCAGCGATGAGGCCTGCACAAGCAGTGCAAGGTAGTCGCTGCAACCTGTTCGCCGGCACAGCGGCTAGACTAAACGCACTACACCCGCACCGCAGCGCACGGTCCGGGCCAGACCTGAACGGGGGGCTGCCACACGTGGAGGTGTGCGATGAGCCAGTTCAAGCGTTTGTTCGTCATGCTCGGCCCGCAGATGCGCTACAGCCCTGCCCTGCAACGGGCCGCAGCACTGGCCGAGTCCAGCGGGGCCCTGCTGGACATCAATGTATTCGTCGACGACGTCGATACCTTCGGGCTGATGAGCGATGGCCGCGAGCGCGAACGGCTGCTCGCCGATAACCGGCAATGGCTGGCGGACGCGAAGGAGCAACTGTCCGACAACGGGCTGGATGTGTCGACCGAACTGCTGCTGACCCGCGACCCGCTGGGCAGCGCCGTCGAACAGATCGAACGCCTGGGCTGCGACCTGCTGGTCAAGGACGTGCAGCACGAACCGGTGCTCAAGCGCCTGCTGGTCACGCCACTGGACTGGCAACTGCTCAAGGACAGCCCGGTGGCCGTGCACCTGGTCAGCGATATCCGCCTGCCCCTGCCCCGCCAGATCGCCGCAGCGGTCGACCTCAACCTCCACGGCGCCGGCGAGCACCTGGACGACCAGGTGTTTCGCAGCGCCCATGCCTTGGCCCTGCAGTGCAACGCCGAGCTGCATCTGCTGCACGTGTGCGACGCGGCAAAAACCCATATCGCCGACTTCGGCGCCGGCACCGTGACCATGCCCGGCTTCGAGGGCAGCGTGCGCGCCGCCCAGCGCGCGGCGTTCAACCGCCTGGGCGATCACTATGAAATCGCCCTGGAGCGCAGGCATTTCCTTGAAGGGCCGGCGATCAAGGCGATCGCCCAGTACGTCAGCCACAGCCGCATCGACGTGATCGTCATGGGTACTCACCGGCACGATGCGCTGCACACCTTCCTCGGCGGGACCACGTCGCACGTGCTGGAGCACCCGCTGTGCAACGTGCTGGCGATCAAGGCGGTGCGCTGACAGCGCCCGCCTTCGCCGGGGTCAGAAACCCTTGCTGTAGAACAACGAGTACGACTCGATGCCGTCGTTGGGTTGCTTGATGCCAGCGTTGGAGTAATGCATGGCGCGAATGCCGATCTTCTGATCAGCCGGCAGTTTCAGGCCAAAGCCGATACGGTCTTCAAAGTTGACCGAAGAGCCCAGGCGCTGGTCGCCGACCTCGGTCTTGGAAAACGCTGCCAGGCCGATGCCGGCCTCGATGAACGGGGTATAGGTGAAGCCGCTGAATTCATATACGAACACCGGACTCAATGACAGCGAATGGGCGCCGCTGTAGTCGCCACCCTCCCAGTAGGTGTAGGCCGCATCCCAATAACCCGTCAGGTGGCCCGCACTGCTTTCCAGCCACCGCTTGTCCCAATCGAACGACGCACCGAGACGGTAGGTCATGTCGCCCTGGCTGGTGGCGCCGACTGCACCGGACAGCTGTGCGGCCTGGGCCAGGTTGACGCCGGCGAACGCCAGCACGACAGCGGCCAGGGAACTGGCAAGACGGGTGTTCATCAATGACTACTCCTGAGGGTCTTCACGAACAGGCCCGGCCTGACGTGCGCAGGCCTGCGGCGAATGGGGGCTTGGGCCCCTCGTTATGCACCTGTGGGCTGGTGCATCCAACCAGGTCACAAGTGGTAATAGTTTTCTCGATTATTGTCTGAACGCGCCATAAGTTGAAAGTACTTTGCCACTACTGACCGAGGCCTCGTTCAGTCATAGACCGATTCTTCATGCTCGCCCAGCAACCGCCGCTGGCGCGGCGTGGCCGCAGCGAGCACTTCGGGGTTGAAACGCCAGGTGAGGTAGGGCGAGAACTTCTGCGCCACCATGCGCCGGCCGTAATGCACCTGCAGCATGTCGCGCACCCTCTCGGCGCTGCGGTTGGCGCCGCCGCTGTGCCAGACATCGCTGCGCATCACCAGTGCGTCACCTGCCTGGCACAGCACCGGGCGCAGGACATGCCCTTGCCAGTTGTCCTCTCCCGTTTGGGGCTCGCGACCGGCGCGGTGGCTGCCGGGGATGATCAGGGTCGGCCCCACTTGCAGGTCGATATCGCACAGGTACAGCTGCGCCGTGAGAATCTGGGCGGGCAGGCTAAAGCGACCATGCAGCTCGGTCGGCAGTGGCATGGGCAGATGGTCCAGGTGCAGGCCCATGCCCGGGTAGCCCGGGTGGCTGCGCCAGGCGGTCTGGCCGATGACGTGGCAGTCGCTGCCCAGCACCGCTTCGGCCAGTTCGATCAAAGGTGGCAGGTCAAGGAACGGCAACCACAGTGGGTCGCGGTTGAACACACACTTGTAGTGTTCGAGCAGGCCTTGATAGTCCCAATGCAGCGGTTGCAGGCCATCGATGGCAGCGTGCAGCAAAGCGATGCGTGCTGGGTCGAGCACTCCGGGTATCACGGCGAAGCCCTGCGTGTGGAGGGACTCAACAGGGTTCATTGGTGTCCCTCCACGGGCCATGGGCACATTTGTACTCTTTATTGCTCAGCGCCAGTTCAAGTCCACCCGTGCCGGCGTCTTGCCGTCAACGTTGACCTGCTGCTGCACGCTCTGGCCGTCGGCATTGCCAGTCACCCGGTAGTGCCCCGGTGGCAGTTGCACGAAGATCAGTGGCCCGACGTCCTGCAAGGCCAGCACCGACTTGCCCTGGGCAGACTGGATATCCAACGCAGCTCCGCTCTGGAACTTGCCTTCGGCACCGGTGGACAGGGTGATGTGCAGGTCGTAGCCGGGGGTGCGGCGCAAGGCGTTGGCCTCATCCTGGCCGATGCCGCCCTGCAGGTAGCGGATGCCGTTCTGCTCCTGCGGCTGCAGTTGCACGGCTTGTGGGTCGATGGGGGCGTTGAGGTCGGCGGCCGCCGCCAAGGTCCAGGGCATGGCCAAGGTCACCAGCAGTGCCGCGCAAAGCCCGTAGTGATGAGTACGCATGGTGCATTCCTCCCTCGCAGGGATGGTCTACACAGTTTTGATGCCTGGCTGCAGCGCACGTTCGCGTGGTTTCGGACCGTTAGTCAGGTATGGGGGGCTGCTGCGCTGCCCATCGCCGGCAAGGCCAGCCTCTACAAGAAGACAGTTGCTCCCAAATGATCCCGCCGAATTCAAGACCTGCACTTTGCCTGTGGGAGCGGGTTTACCCGCGAAGCTGACACCTCGGTGCCTGGCACGGGCTATGCCCGTGTTCGCGGGTGAATCGCAGCGGCGAACCGCCGCTCCCACAAGGATCGCTCCGGGCATTTAATGTGTGAGCCTTGCACTCAACCCGCCAACGACTCGGCCCGGCGCTCCTCGAGCAATTTGATGAACATGCTCAGGCTGCGCGACACCGTGCCCCGGCGCCACACCAGCCAGGTCTTGAGGTAACGAAAGTCCTCGGCCATCGGCCAGGCGCTGACCGTGCTGCAACCGGGCATGTTGTCGAGCATGCTGCGCGGCATCATCGCCAGGCCTGCGCCTGCGCTGACGCAGGCGAGCATGCCGTGGTAGGACTCCATTTCGTGGATCTTGCCCGGAACGGCCTGGTCGTGAACGAACCAGCTCTCGAAATGGTGGCGGTACGAGCAGTTGGCGCGAAATGCGTAGATGCTCGCACCGTTGACGTCGCGGGCACGGGTGACCGGCGCATGGTGCAGCGGTGCGATGACCATCATCTCCTCTTCGAACACCGGCATGCCTTCGAGCGTGGGGTGCAGCACCGGGCCATCGACGAAGGCGGCCACCAGGCGCCCGGACAGCACGCCTTCGAGCATGGTCCCCGACGGGCCGGTGGACAGGTCGAGGTCTACCTTGGGATAGCGCTGGTTGTAGGCCGCCAGCAACGCCGGGATGCGCACCGCCGCAGTGCTCTCCAGCGAGCCCAGGGCGAAGGTGCCCTGCGGGTCCTCCCCGGCCACGGTCAGCCGCGCTTCGTGCACCAGGTCGAGGATGCGCCGGGTGTATTCGAGGAAGTTCCAGCCGGCCGGCGACAGGCGCAGGCGGCTCTTCTCGCGGATGAATAGCTCGACGCCGAGGTCTTCTTCGAGCTGCTTGATACGGGTGGTCAGGTTCGACGGCACCCGGTGGATGTGCTGGGCGGCAGCGCTGATGCTGCCGTGCTCGGCCACCGCCTTGAAGATCTCCAGTTGCACCAGGTCCACAGGTCATTCTCCAAACGTGAATGTTTCGCTCATTATTATTCAGTTTTCATTAAAGCGCGCCACCACTAGTCTGGGCTCATCGATTCATAACAAGAGACCCCCGCCATGAGCGAGATCAGCAGCCTGACCCACGCCATCTCCGTCGACCCCTACACCGGCGAGCAGATCGGCCACTATGCCTTCGACACCGACGCCGCACTGGAAGCGGCGCTGCAACGCGCCAAGGTTGGCTACAACCAGTGGCGCAAAGTGTCGCTGGGTCAGCGCAGCGAATACCTGATCGCCCTGGCCGACGCCCTGCAGGCCAACGCCGAAGACTTCGCCCAGATGATCGCCCGCGAGATCGGCAAGCCGATCGCCCAGGCCCGTGGCGAAGTCGCCAAGTGCGTCGGCCTGTGCCAGTGGTACGCCGAACACGGCCCGGCCATGCTCGCCGCCGAACCGACCCAGGTCGAGAAAGCCCGCATCGAATACCGCCCGCTGGGCCCGATCCTTGCCGTGATGCCGTGGAACTTCCCGATCTGGCAGGTGCTGCGTGGCGCCGTGCCCGCCCTGCTGGCCGGCAACACCTACGTGCTCAAGCACGCCCCCAACGTGATGGGCAGCGCCTATCTGCTGGCCGACCTGTTCAAGCGCGCCGGCCTGCCGGAAGGCGTGTTCGAAGTGCTCAACGTCACCCCTGACGGCGTCACCCGCGCCATCAACGACCCGCGCATCGCCGCCATCACCCTCACCGGCAGCGTGCGCGCCGGCATGGCCATCGGTGCACAGGCCGGTGCCGCGCTGAAGAAGTGCGTGCTGGAGCTGGGCGGCTCGGACCCGTTCATCGTGCTGGCCGACGCCGACCTGGACGCTGCTGTGAAAGCAGCCGTGATCGGCCGTTACCAGAACACCGGCCAAGTGTGCGCCGCCGCCAAGCGTTTGATCGTCGAGGAAAGTATTGTCGAGGCCTTCACCGCCAAGTTCGTCGAGGCCACCCGTGCCCTGACCGTCGGCAACCCGCTGGACGACGCCACCTACATCGGCCCGATGGCCCGCTACGACCTGCGTGACGAACTCGACGGCCAAGTGCAGGCCACCCTGGCTGAAGGCGCCACCCTGCTGCTGGGCGGCCACAAGGTCGAAGGCGCGGCCAACTTCTACGCACCGACCGTGTTCGCCAACGTCACCCCGGACATGACCGCGTTCAAGCAGGAGCTGTTCGGCCCGGTGGCGGCAATCATCACTGCCCGTGACGCCGACCATGCGGTGGAACTGGCCAACGACAGCGACTTTGGCCTGGCCGCGACCATCTACACCGCCGACTACGCCCTGGCCGAGCGCATGACCAGCGCGCTGGACACCGGTGGCGTGTTCATCAACGGCTACTGCGCCTCCGACCCCCGTGTGGCCTTCGGCGGCGTGAAGAAGAGTGGTTTCGGCCGCGAGCTGTCGCACTTTGGCGTGCGTGAGTTCACCAATGCCCAGACCGTGTGGCTGGATCGCAACTGATCTGACCGCGCTGCTCGCCGGCAAGGCAGGCTCCTGCGGGGGCCGGCCTTGCCGGCGAATACCTTCTGGGCTGCAAAATCGCTCGATCCTGTGCCTTGAATCACCCTGCATCGGGTGAATAATCGATGACCTCCCGACCACCCCGGAGGTAACCGATGAGCACCCATATCCCCACCCGGCGCTTGACCATCCCCGAACTGGCCGCCATGAAAGGCCGGCAGAAGATCGTCGCCCTCACCGCCTACAGCACCCCCATCGCCCGCCTGATCGACCCACTGGTGGACTTCATCCTGGTCGGTGATTCGACCGCCATGGTCGCCTATGGCCGCCGCTCCACCCTGGCCATGCGCCTGGAGGAAACCATCAGCCACACCCGCGCGGTGATGGGCTGCACCGAACACGCCTGCGTGATCGCCGACATGCCCTTTGGCAGCTATCAGGCCTCGCCCGAGCAGGCTTTCAACAACTGCGCCCAGGTACTGGCCGAAACCGGCTGCGCCGCGGTGAAGCTGGAAAGCAACCAGGCGCTGGCCGGCACCGTGGCTTTTCTGGTCGAACGCGGCATCCCGGTGATGGCCCATGTCGGGCTGATGCCGCAGTTCGTCAACGTGATGGGCGGCTACAAGGCCCAGGGCCTGACCAAGGCCAGCGTCGAGGCGATTACCGAGGACGCCCGGGCCAACTTGGACGCAGGGGCGTTCAGCCTGTTGCTCGAAGGTGTGGCCGAGCCGCTGGCGCGGCGTATCAGCGAACAGAGCACGCAACCCTGCATCGGCATCGGCGCCTCCCCGGCCTGCGACGGCCAGATCCTGGTCACCGAGGATCTGCTCGGCCTGGGCGGGCCGCGCAAGCCGCGCTTCGTCAAGCAGTATGCCGACGTGGCGGCAGTGATCCGGGTGGCTTGCGCGCGCTACGCCAACGAAGTGCGCCAGGGCGAATTCCCCGAACTATCCCACTGCTACGGGAGCTGAGGCGCCTGGCGAACAGCTTGGGCCAGGCGCACCAGTGCGCCTTCGATGTCCTGGCGCCAGTCGACGGTGACGCTCAGGCGCAGGTGGTCGCGCCAATGGCCCGCCTGGCTGAACAGCGAGCCCGGGGCGATGACGATGCCTTCGGCCAGCAGGCTTTCGCAGACCGCATCCATGTCCACCGGGCGCATGGCCCGCAGCCAGAATGCGGCTCCGGCCTGAGGCAGGGTTGCTTGCAAGCAGTCATAGGCATGCTGCTTCAACAGCACGGCCATGCGCGCCGCGCTGGCTGCCAATTGCTTGCCCAGCAAGGTCCGCTGCCGGTCGATGCGCCCGGAACCGTAGAGCCCTGCAATGGCGCGCTGGCGGTAGGACGGTAGGCGCAAGCCTCGGGCGAAGAATGCCTCGGCCAAGGTTGCCGTGGCGCTACGGCACAACAGGTAGGCGAACGGGGCCTCGGCACCGATGCTTTTATCGAAGCTTGCGAACACCAGCAGTTGCTCCGGGTCGGCATGCTCCCGGTAACTGGGCAGGTTGGGGCACAGGCCGCCGTAGCTGTCGTTCTCGAACAGCCACACTCGGCGCCGGGCCAGCAACTCGCACAGGCGTCGCTTGTCGGCTGCCGGCATCGCGCTGCCTTGTGGGGTGTTGACCCGGGATGACAACACCGCCACGCGCACGGGCGTGGTGTCCAGCATCCGGGCCACGGCATCGAGGTCCATCCGCCCCTCCCCGTCCAGCGGCGCCTCGAAGACCTGTAGGCCCGCCGCACGCAGCCGGCCCAGTATCAACCAGGAACACGGCGACTCGACCAGCGCCACAGAACCTGCTGGGATCAACGCTTGCAGGGCGATATCGAACACGCAGCGCAGGTCCGGGCCGATGAACACCTGGTCGGCCTGCCACGGCTCGGGCGAGCCCTGGCTGTAGTCACGCGCCAGCGCCGCCCGCAGCTCAGGTTCACCCAGCGGCTGGTACGGCGGCAGGTCCGCGGGCGGTGAGCGGCGCAGCAGCTCGCGTTCGAGCATCAGCAGCGGGCCATCGAGGGCGCCCAGCATGGCCGGAGCATCGCTGCTCAAGGCCAGCATTCCTGGTTGCCGGGCGCTGGCGTAGACGCGATCGAGCAGGCTGGCCGTGGGCGGCAGCGGTGACGTCGGAGCCTGTTCGACGCTGAAATAGCCGACCTTGGGCCGTGCCTGGATGCGGCCCTGGGACTCGAGCAGGGCGAAGCCTTGCTTGCAGCTGGACAGCGACACCTGCAACTGCTGGGCGACCTCGCGCAGCGAGGGCAGCCGGTGCGCTTGTCCCGAAGGCCGGGCGTCGAGCCAATGGCTGAGGTAGCGGTGGACTTTCTGGTAGGTGAAACGGGGGGTGCGCTGGGTATCCATACCTGGGCCTGACGAGAAATTTTTGCCGGGGTGCGCTCCTGTGGGAGCGGCTTTAGCCGCGAAGCATAAGGCAACGTTGCCTGGCACCGGCTTCGCCGGTGTTCGCCGGCAAGCCGGCTCCCACAGGTACAGCGCCAACCTCAAAATCAGCGCTGTATCTGTGGGAGCTGGCTTGCCAGCGATGGGCTGCGCAGCAGCCCCTGCAGGTTGTTGTCATATCCCGCGAGTCCGCTTCAGAGTCTCACTCGGCAATTCGCGAAACAGCTGCCGGTAGCTTTCGGAAAACCGCCCCAGGTGCCAGAACGACCAGCGCATGGCCACCTCGGCAACGGTCGCATCGCCCGCCAAAAGATCCCGCCGCGCCCCGTTGAGCCTGCGCAGACGCAACCAGTGCGCCGGCGGCAGGTTGGTAAAGCCCTTGAACGCCTGCTGCAACTGACGCACGGAAACCCCGGCAACCTTGGCCAGCTGCACCAGGTTGAGGGTCTCGTCGGGGCAATCGGCCGCCCATTCACTGACCCGGCGCATGATCGCACGTTCCTCGTCGCGTCGCCCCAGGGCATCGCCCTGCAGGCGCTGCCCGGCGTTGTCGAGAATGAACAGGCAGTCCTCCAGCAACTGCTCCGCCAGCGCCCTGCCCTCCAGCGGGCAATCGGCCTGGCCCAGGCGGGTCAGCGTGGCGCTCAGCCAGTTGCCGAACAAGGCATTCTGCTGGCAGCTCAGCGGCACCATGAACAGCCCGCGCAAGCGCTCCACATCCAACCCGTGGCTGGCCAGGAACGGCTGCTCGAACACCACTGCCACCTCCTGGTAGTTCTCGGGGGTAATCCAGATATTGCGGCTGTCTTCGTTCAGCAGGTACAGGCTGTTCTCGCTGCGGTCGAAACAGAACGCCAGGGCGCCGCTGGGGGCACGGAAGAACTGTTCGACGCGGGTGTTCAGGCGCTCCTCGTAAACCTCCACGCCCTCAAGCCCCAGCCAGCGCAGCTGGCCGTTGAAATGCCCGGGGGACATTTGCCGGTACTGCTGCTGCCAGCCGGGAGTGGCGCGGGTCTGTTCGGTCACATCGGTGGTGTGGAAATCCTGAACCTGCAAGGCGATTGGCGTTGTCACGCGCTGTCCTAGTTGCACTCTTTTGGTGCATTGACTGACGAAGAAAGTGGATAGATCAGCCCAGGGGGCTGCGCCCAAGATAGTCCTCAGCGTCACCTGTGGGAAGTGCCCAACGTGCTGACCACCACAACTACCCAACCAAGAGGTTTGTATGAACGCCCCCTTCGATCAGCTGTCCACCTGGCTGAAAGAACACCGGATCACCGAAGTCGAATGCGTGATCAGCGACCTGACCGGCATCGCCCGCGGCAAGATCGCCCCCACCGCCAAGTTTCTCCACGAGCGTGGCATGCGCCTGCCAGAGAGCGTGCTGCTGCAGACCGTGACCGGCGACTACGTCGACGATGACATCTACTACAGCCTGCTCGACGCCGCGGACATCGACATGGTCTGCCGCCCCGACCCCACCGCGGTGTACCAGATCCCATGGGCCATCGAACCGACCGCGATCGTGATCCACGACACCTTCGACAAGCAGGGCAAGCCGATCGAGCTGTCGCCGCGCAACGTGTTGAAGAAAGTGCTCAAGCTTTACGCCGACAAGGGCTGGCAGCCAATCGTTGCACCAGAGATGGAGTTCTACCTCACCCAACGCTGTGAAGACCCGGACCTGCCACTGCAAGTGCCGCTGGGCCGCTCGGGCCGCGCCGAAAGTGGCCGCCAATCGTTCTCCATCGACGCCGCCAACGAATTCGACCCGCTGTTCGAGGACGTCTACGACTGGTGCGAACTGCAAGGCCTGGACCTGGACACGCTGATCCACGAAGACGGCCCGGCGCAGATGGAGATCAACTTCCGCCACGGCGACGCACTGGACCTGGCCGACCAGATCACCGTGTTCAAACGCACCATGCGCGAGGCGGCGCTCAAGCACAACGTCACCGCCACCTTCATGGCCAAGCCGATCACCGACGAGCCGGGCAGTGCCATGCACCTGCACCAGAGCGTGATCGACATCGCCACCGGCAAGCCGATCTTCGCCAACGAAGACGGCAGCATGAGCGAACTGTTCTTGCATCATATCGGCGGCCTGCAGAAGTACATCCCCAAGCTGCTGCCGATGTTCGCGCCCAACGTCAACTCGTTCCGCCGTTTCCTGCCCGACACCTCGGCGCCGGTGAATGTCGAGTGGGGTGAAGAAAACCGTACCGCCGGCCTGCGCGTGCCGACCTCCAGCCCTGAGGCGATGCGCGTGGAAAACCGCCTGCCGGGCGCCGATGCCAACCCGTACCTGGCCATCGCCGCGAGCCTGCTGTGCGGCTATATCGGCATGGTCGAGAAGCTCGAGCCGAGTGCGCCGGTGCAAGGCCGCGCTTACGAAAGGCGCAACCTGCGCCTGCCGATCACCATCGAGGACGCGCTGCAGCACATGGAAGACTGTGAAGTGGTGCAGCAGTACCTGGGCCAGCAGTTCGTCCAGGGCTACGTGGCGGTCAAGCGCGCCGAGCACGAGAACTTCAAGCGGGTGATCAGTTCGTGGGAGCGTGAGTTCCTGTTGCTCAGCGTCTGATCAACCACACATCTTGTGGGAGCGGGCTTGCCCCGCGACGAGGCCATCAGCCCAATCGCGGGGCAAGCCCGCTCCCACAATGCCCCAACCCCGAACCATCGTTAATACCACGACCAAGAACAAGACCAACGAGGTGTCGACATGCGTCATCCGAAAGCCCTGATCCCCGCAACCTTCGCCCTGCTGTTCGGCGCCGCCGCCCAGGCCCAGCCGACGGTGAGCGTGTACAACTGGACCGATTACATCGGCGATACCACCCTGGCGGACTTTCAGGCCAGCAGCGGGATCAAGGTGGTCTATGACGTGTTCGATTCCAACGAAACCCTGGAAGGCAAGTTGCTGGCCGGGCGCACCGGCTACGACGTGGTAGTGCCGTCCAACCATTTCCTCGCCCGCCAGGCCCAGGCCGGCGCGTTCCTGCCACTGGACCGCAGCAAGCTGCCGAACTGGCAGCACCTGGACCCGAAACTGCTCAAGCAGCTTGAGCAGAATGACCCGGGCAACCAGTACGCCGTGCCTTACCTGTGGGGCACCAACGGCATTGGCTACAACGTCGATAAGGTGAAGGCGGTGCTGGGCATCGACAAGATCGACTCCTGGGCCGTGCTGTTCGAGCCAGAGAACCTGAAGAAGCTCAAGCAGTGCGGCGTGGCGTTCATGGACTCGCCCGACGAACTGTTCCCGGCCATCCTCAACTACATGGGCATGAACCCGCGCAGCGAGAAGGCCGACGACTATAAAAAGGCCGAGGCACGTTTGCTGGAACTGCGCCCGTACATCACCTACTTCCACTCTTCCAAGTACGTATCCGACCTGGCCAACGGCGATGTCTGCGTGGCCTTCGGTTACTCCGGCGATGTGCTGCAGGCCGCCCACCGCGCCGAGGAGGCCGGCAACGGCGTCAAGATCGCCTACAGCATTCCCAAGGAAGGCAGCAACCTGTGGTTCGATTTGCTGGCGATCCCCAAGGATGCCAAGAACCCCGAGCAGGCCCTGGCGTTCATCAACTACCTGCTCGACCCCAAGGTGATTGCCAAGGTCAGCGCCACGGTCGGCTATGCCAACGCCAACCCGGACGCCAAGGCCGACATGGACCCGGCATTGGTGAACAACCCCGAGATCTACCCGCCCCAGGAGGTGCTGGACAAACTGTATGTTTCCACCATGCAGAGCCCGCCGATCCTGCGGCAGATGACCCGCTCCTGGAGCAAGATCAAGTCCAACCGCTGAGTCGAGCACACCCATGCCTCACATGACTGAACACACCGCCTCCTACTACGCCGCCACGGCGCGCCAGGCAGCGCCCTACCCTGTGCTCGACCAGGACCTGCACGCCGACGTGTGCGTGGTCGGCGGCGGCCTGACCGGGGTCAACGCCGCTCTGGAGCTGGCCGAACGCGGCCTCACGGTGGTCTTGCTGGAGGCCCGGCGCGTCGGCTGGGGCGCCAGCGGGCGCAACGGCGGCCAGCTGATCCGCGGCATCGGCCATGACGTTTCGGGCTTTGCCCGCCACGTCGGCCAGGACGGCGTGCGCTACCTCAAGCAGGCCGGGATCGACTCGGTGGCGCTGGTGGCCAAGCGTATCGAACAGTACGGCATCGACTGCGACCTGCGCTGGGGCTTCTGCGAGCTGGCCAACACCCCGGCGCAGTTCGCCGCCTTCGAAGACGAGCAGCGCGATCTTGCCGACCTCGGCTACCGCCACGAAACCCGGCTGGTCGGCGCCGAGCGCATGCACGAAATCGTCGCCAGCGACCAGTATGCCGGTGGCCTGGTGGACATGGGCTCGGGCCATCTGCACCCGCTCGACCTGGTCCTGGGCGAAGCCCGCGCCGCCCATGGCCTGGGCGTAAATATCTTCGAGCAGAGCCCAGTGCTGCGCATAGAACATGGCAGCACCGTGACCCTGCACACTGCGCGCGGCAAGGTCCGCGCCCAGAGCCTGGTGCTGGGCTGCAACGCCCACCTCGACGAGCTGGAACCGCGCCTGAGCGGCAAAGTGTTGCCTGCCGGCAGCTATGTAGTGGCCAGCGAACCGCTGCCCGAACAGCTTGCCCGGGCGCTGATCCCGCAGAACATGGCGCTGTGCGACCAGAAAGTCGGCCTGGACTATTACCGCCTTACTGCCGACAACCGGCTGCTGTTCGGCGGCGCCTGCCACTATTCCGGGCGCGATCCGAAGGACATCGGCGCCTACATGCGGCCCAAGGTGCTCAAGGTGTTCCCGCAGTTGGCCGATGTGCGCCTGGACTACCAATGGGGCGGCATGATCGGCATCACCGCCAACCGCTTCCCGCAGGTTGGCAGGCTCAGCCAGCACTCCAATGTGTTCTATGCCCAGGGCTATTCCGGGCACGGCCTGAACACCACGCACTGGACGGCGAAACTGCTGGCCGAGGCCATCGCCACCCAGGCCAGTTACGGGTTCGACGTGTTCAGCGCGGTGCCCCACCTGACCTTCCCCGGCGGCAAGGCATTGCGCTCGCCGCTGCTGGCGCTGGGGATGTTGTGGTACCGGCTGCGCGAGGCGCTGGGCTGACGGGCGCTGCTCAAAGGATGGCTTGCAGGCCTTTGTCAGCGATGACATTGAGCAGTTTCAACGCCGGCCCCGCCGGACGTGTTTCGCCCTGCTCCCACTTGCGCACCGTGGAAGCGCTGGTGTGCAGGTGCAGGGCGAACACCGGCTGGCTGAAATTGAGGGTTTCACGCAGTTGCTTGATGTCCTGGGCACTGAACGCCCGCACGGGTGCCGGGCATATTGCTTCGAAATCGCGCAGCGTGACCTTGCCGACCGCGCCCGCCCGCTCCAGGGCACATAGGTCGTCACGCAATGATTCAATGAGTTTGCTGGTCACAGTGGACCTCCATCAGTACACCGCAGCCCAGGGCCTTGGCCAACGCCTGTGGTGATAAATCCAGGAATACCTTGCCGGCGAACTGCAACGCCTTCTGCTCGTTGGGCATAACATTCGCTTGGTCGTTCTTTTTGAAACCATGCAGAAACACATAGCGGCTACCGATGCGGGCCGACAACAACGTGCGATAGCTGCCGCGCTTCCCGGCACCGCGTCCGGCGATGCGTTTCTTGAATAGCAGCCCGCCGAGGCTGGCATCCACAAGGCCGCACTGCATCTCCTCAACAGCCTTGCACAGCACGCAATCCGGGAGATTCTCGCTGAGTTGCCAGCGGGCGAACTCCCTTCTTTTAAAGACTTCCATGTCCAACGCTCCAAACCATACCCGTAAAGGGCATACTTTTCCAGCTTTCGGATTGAATGGATAGTCAGCTGCTTCGGGCATGGACGTGCGAAACGGCAATGAGAATCGAACGGGTTGCTGGCCTTCCGCCAAGCACCTGCTAGCGTTGTTCTGGCCAATTCACTCATGGACACCGCCATCATGATGCAACTGTCTCGCAGCACCCTGTTGTGCGCAGCCCTGCTTGCCCTGGTTGCCTGCTCCAGCAACCGCGTCGACCCCAAGGATTACTCCGGTTTTCTCAAGGACTACAGCCGTCTGAAGCCGGCCGAAAGCGTCTCCGGCGCGCCGGTGATGCGCTGGGTCGACCCCAACCTGAAAGCCAGCCAGTACACCAAGGTGTTCATCGAACCGAGCCAGTTCTACCCCAAACCACAACCGACCGAGGTGATCTCGGCGCAGACCCTGCAGGAGATCACCCGCTACTTCAACGAAGCCATGCGCCGCGAGCTGGGCAGTGTGCTGACGCTGGTCAAGGAGCCTGGGCCGAACACCATCGTGGTGCGCCCGGCGATTACCGCAGTGGCCACCAGCAACGAAGGGCTCAGGCCCTATGAAGTCATCCCCATCGCCCTGGTGGCAGCAGCGGTCAACACCGCCGCCGGCGGGCGTGACCAGGACGTGGACATTGCGGTAGAGGCGGCCTTCCTCGATGGCGCCAGCCAGAAAGTGCTGGCCCAGGTGGTGCGTAAAGGCAGTGGCAAGGAGCTGGAAAACGACACGCAGAAACTCACCCTGGCCGACGTCAAGCCGGTGCTCGATGGCTGGGCCAGCGACATGCGTCGCAGTTTCGTGGCCCTGCAGCACAAGTCCAAATAGGCCGCTACCCTCGATAACGCAACAAGGCCGCTGCCCGGCAGGGACAGCGGCCTTGTTGTGTCTAGCTCCCGAAGATCAGGCGACGAAGCTGTAGAGGATCGCCGACAAGGTGATCAGGCCGATCAGCACCACGAACACATTCGACAGCTTGCCCGAGTACTGACGCAGCGCCGGCACCTTGTGCACCGCGTACATTGGCATCAGGAACAGCAGGCAGGCGATCACCGGGCCGCCCAGGCCTTCGATCAGGCCAAGGATGCTCGGGTTGAGCGTGGCCACCGCCCAGCAGGTCACCACCATGAACAGCGCCGTGGCACGCTCCAGGCGTTTGGCCGGCCAGGTTTTGCCACGCCCACGCAGGCTCTTGACGATCATGCCCTGGAAGCCTTCGCTGGCGCCGATGTAATGGCCCAGGAACGACTTGGTAATCGCCACCAGCGCGATCAGCGGCGCAACGAAGGCGATCACCGGGGTCTGGAAGTGGTTGGCCAGGTACGACAGGATCGAGATGTTCTGCGCCTTGGCCTCAGCCAGGTTCTCCGGGCTCAGGGCCAGCACGCAACTGAAGCAGAAGAACATCACCGTCAGCACCATCATCACGTGGGCAGTGGCCAGGGTGCGGCCGCTCTTGCGGTCGGCGTCAACGCCATAGCGATGTTTCTGGTCGACGGCAAAGGCCGAGATGATCGGTGAGTGGTTGAACGAGAACACCATCACCGGGATCGCCAGCCACAGGGTGAGCATCAGGTTCGAGGCGCTGAGGCCTTCATTGGCCTGGGCGAAGAACGCGCCGTTCCAATTGGGGATCAGGCTCAGCGCCAGCAACAGCAACGAAGCGACGAAGGGGTAGACCAGCAGGCTCATGGCCTTGACGATGAGTTGCTGGCCGCAGCGCACGATGATCATCAGGCCGCAGATCAGCAGCAGCGCCAGCAGTGCACGGGGCGGAGCACTCAGGTGCAGCTGGTGTTCGAAGAAGCTGGTGAGGGTGTTGGTCAGCGCCACGCTGTACACCAGCAAGATCGGGAAGATGGCGAAGAAATACAGCAGGGTGATCAGCTTGCCGGCGCCAACGCCGAAGTGCTCTTCCACCACCTCGGTGATGTCTTCGCTGCCGCCCTTGCGCCCGGACAACACGAAGCGGGTCAGCGCGCGGTGGGCGAAGAAGGTCATGGGGAACGCCAGCAGCGCCAGGATCAGCAGCGGCCAGAAGCCGCCGACGCCGGCGTTGATCGGCAGGAACAGGGTGCCGGCACCGATGGCGGTGCCATACAGGCCCAGGGCCCAGGTGGTGTCGTGGCGGTTCCAGGTGGTCGAGCCCGAGGCCGTAGCCGGGGCAGCCGAATCCGCACGAAGGGTCGTGGTGCTTTGTACATCAGTCATGGGTATCGCCTTGTAGTTGTTTTTGTCGCAGGTACAGCGGGTGTTGCAGTTTGGGAGCCGGCTTGCCGGCCTCATGGGTTGCATGGCTTCTGTAGGAGCGGCCTTGTGCCGCGAAAGGGCTGCGCAGCGGCCCCGGCGTTACCACATAGATTGCCGGGGCCGCTGCACGGCCCTTTCGCGGCACAAGGCCGCTCCTACAAAGACAGTTACGCCGACAGGGTCAAGTGCATGCCTCGCGTTCTGTCAGCACTCGACGAACGCCACGGCCAGGCCGCCGCGGGAGGTTTCCTTGTAGTTGGCGTGCATGTCGGCACCGGTATCGCGCATGGTGCGGATCACCTGGTCGAGGGAAATGAAATGCTCACCGTCACCACGCAAGGCCATCTGCACGGCATTGATCGCCTTGACCGCAGCAATGGCATTGCGCTCGATGCACGGTACCTGGACCAGGCCACCGACCGGGTCGCAGGTCAGCCCGAGGTTATGTTCCAGAGCAATCTCGGCGGCATTTTCCAGCTGTGGCGGCGTGGCGCCCAACACTTCGGCCAGACCGGCGGCAGCCATCGAACAGGCCGAACCGACCTCGCCCTGGCAGCCCACTTCGGCGCCGGAAATCGACGCGTTCTTCTTGCACAGGATGCCCACCGCCGCCGCCGCCAGCAGGAAGGTCACCACATCGTCGTCGCAGGCCCCGGGGTTGAATTTCATGTAGTAGTGCAGCACCGCCGGGATGATCCCGGCCGCGCCGTTGGTGGGTGCGGTGACCATGCGGCCGCCGGCGGCGTTCTCTTCGTTGACCGCCAGGGCGAACAAGTTGACCCACTCCATGGCGCTGAGGGTCGAACCGATCACGTTGGGCTTGCCCAGCTCCTGCAGGCTTCGGTGCAGGCGCGCGGCGCGGCGCTTGACCTTGAGCCCGCCGGGCAGGATGCCTTCATTGCGCAGGCCGTTGACCACGCACTCGCGCATGGCGGCCCAGATGTTCAGCAGGCCTTCGCGTACCTCGCTTTCCGAGCGCCAGGCGCGCTCGTTGGCCAGCATCAGCTGGCTGACACTCAGCCCGTGCTGCTTGCACAGCGCCAGCAGCTCCTCTGCGCTGGAAAACTCGTAGGGCAGCTCGACCTCGGCGCCGCCACCCTGAGGTGCGTCGATTTCGCTTTGCTCGACGATGAAGCCGCCACCCACCGAATAGTAGGTCTGGCTGAACAGGCTGCCCTGGGCGCCGAAGCTTTCCAGCGTCATGGCGTTGGGGTGGTACGCCAGGCTCTCGTCGAGCAGGCGCATGTCACGGCTGTACTGGAACTCGATTGGATGGCTGGCATCGAGCATCAGGCACTGCTCCTGCATCAACTGGTCGATACGCGGCTCGATGCTGTGCGGGTCGATGCGGTCCGGCCATTGGCCCATCAGGCCCAACAGGCAGGCACGGTCGGTGGCATGGCCAACCCCGGTGGCCGACAGCGAACCGTACAGGCGGACCTCGACCCGGCTCACCTGGGCCAGCAGGCCGCGCTCGCGCAGTGCCAAGGCGAAGGTTGCCGCGGCGCGCATGGGGCCGACGGTGTGGGAGCTCGATGGGCCGATGCCAATCTTGAAAAGGTCGAAAACACTGATAGCCATGCTAATGCCTGACCGTGGCAGCCGTACAACGCGCACCACGGATCTCCGGAAAAATTGAACGGTATTACAAAGTTGGGCGATACTGACGCGCTCAGGTCGGCATGACCAACGAAACTTCCTACACAAGCCTTTAGCAGGACTAAACAATGAAGGGGCCACTCAACGGTCAGGTGTACGTCTGGCTGCATGTGTTTGCCTGCGCGGCGCGGCACCTGTCATTCACCCGCTGCGCAGAAGAGCTGCACATCACTCCCGGCGCCGTCAGCCAGCAAATGCGCCAACTGGAAGAGCGCCTGGGCTATCGCCTGTTCCTGCGGCGCGCCCGCGGCGTCGAGCTGTCAGCCGAGGGGCAGCGGCTGGCGCAGACCGTGGCCGAGGCCTACGGCAGCATCGAGGCCGAGCTGCTGCGCCTGGATGCCGGTGAGATCCGTGGCACCTTGCGCCTGCGTTCGATCCCGTCGTTCCTGGCCAAATGGCTCACGCCGCGCCTGCCGCGCTTCCAGCAGCGCTACCCCGACATCGAGTTGCGCCTGGTGGCCGAGGACAGCAACCAGGCCCTGCACCCGGATGACTTCGACCTGGCCATCGACCTCAACGACGGCAGCTACCCGGGCATGCTGTCCACCCCGTTGCTGGATGAACAGATTTTCCCGGTCTGCTCCCCTGCACTGCTGCGCGGCCGCCCGCCGCTGCACGGGCCGACGGACCTGGTGCACTATCCGCTGCTGCATGACATCACCGCCTGGCGCGGCAGCTCGGAATATGCCGAATGGGAGTTCTACCTGGACGGTATCGGCGCCGGCGGGCTGGACGTGCGCCGTGGCCACACCTTCAACCGCAACCACCTGACCATCGAGGCGGCGATTGCCGGTGTCGGCGTGGCCATCGCCCGGCGCACCCTGCTCAACGATGAACTTGAGCGCGGCGCGCTGATCGTGCCGTTCGGCGTACCGATCGCCAACCACAAGCGCTACGTGCTGCACTACCCGCCCGGCGGGCTGACCCAGCCCGGCGCCCGGGCAGTGCATGACTGGCTGGTGGAAGAGGCACAGGGGTTCAGGGCATTGCACCCATTGTCACTGCCAGGTGCGTAAGGCCACCCGGGGGTATCCGCCATGGAGTTACGCTCTGTTACTTCGGCGCCTGCCTTGTAACTTAAGCCCCTGCCCACCACGCGCCTACAGTGTGCCCCTCGGCCTGCGCGCCGCGCCGTGCCGAGGTTAAACCCACACAGGAGGTGTAACCATGCATTTCGTAACCGTCGAGAAGAACCAGGCCAGCGCGCCATCCGCGGAAGACCTCAAGAAAGCGATGATCCTGTCCAACGGCACGCCGGGCGAAGTCACAGGCAACAACAGCGCACGCACATTGACGTTCACCGGCGAGATCAGCCATACGACCTACGAAAACAAGCTCATCGAAGTGGCCAAGGGCAAGCGCACCAGTTGGAACTTCACCTGGGCCGACGCCAACGTCAAGAGCACGGCCTAAGCCTTGCTTGCATAACTGCACGAGCAACAAGGGCCGCATTGCGGCCCTTGTTCATTTGAGTGGGCGGCATGACAGCCGCTGCCTTGTAACACCGTGATACTTCGCCGGCCCTTTCGCCCCGCCTAGAGTGGCCTGGTCGACACCCCGGCACAGGCCGGAATTCGGCAACCATCACTCAACAAGGACAGAGGGACACCATGAGCAATTCGAATGCCGCAAGCAAACAACAGCTCGCCGTCGCCCAGCAGCGCCAGGAACAGGTGCAACAAGCGGTCAAGGCCCTGCTTGGCCGAACCCAGCCCCTTGAGCAAAGCCACTACGCCAATCTGTTCCGCACCATCACCGATGCCGTTACCAAATCGGTGAACATCCAGATTGCCGCCGATGACCTGCGTACTCTCAAGGACGGTAAGTACAAGCTGTGCTTCGCCAAGAAGGTCGGAGACGCTGCGTACAACGTGGTCTGGCAGTCCTACGACAAGTACCTGATGAACAACACTTTCAGCTGGACGCCCCAGTACCAGCTGTTTGGCACCAACACCTTCCAGGACAATGTCACGGTGACCACGGCCACCAATATCGTCACCATCGGCCTCGGACAACAATCGATCCTCGACGATGCAGGCATACTCGGGGCGCCTTCCACCGGTGGACCGGAAACGGCGGTCACCTTGATCAACAAGTACGGTTCGATCCATCCGGGCGTCAACCAGCTGTCCACCGGCATCGACGGCAAGCAAGTGAGCACGCCGATCTACGTGGCCACCAGTGCGGTCGTACAGGGCAGCACCAGCCTCACGCCGAAGGAAAGCATCCTGGTGTGGTTCCAACAGGACGTGCAGACCAGCACCATGTTCAGCAGCTCACGCTCCAATGCCCAGGAGATCGACCTGACCTTCGCCAACAGCGCCACCTACATGTACTCCGACCAGAAGTGGATCATCCCTTCCTGAGCCTTGGCCGCCGGGGTTCGCCCCGGCGGTATCACCCTGTGTGCCGGACGAACTGACCGATCACGCAGTGGCAGATGGCCTCGGCCAGCTCCTGCTCGGTGGCGATCAGCAATGGTCCGCCTCGGTCGAAGCGGGCCGACCAGAGCAGGCTGCCCGCCCCCACGTCCAGCAGACGCACCGCCACCCGCACACGGTTGGCTTCGGCCCGCACACTGCCCTCGAGCAGGTAGGCATGCTCATGGGTGAGTTCGCCTGGCGTCGGTGCCCCCCGTGGTAAACGCACGCGCACCGAGGCACGCTCGAAACCATGGAACAGCAAGTCGCACAACTCCTCGCCCAACCCCCGCGCGAACGCCCCACCCAGGCTGGTCAGGCAACTGAACGGCCGCACGCACAGTACCGCCGGCCGACCATCGGCCAACGGCGCGCCCCACCGTTCGCAGCACAGCCGATAACCACCGGCAGGCACGCTCAGGCGCAACGGCTCATGAGCCCCATGCGTGGCGTAATAGTCCGCAAGCTTGCGCCGCAGGCGACCGATCTGCACCCGTACCACCGGGTCGTCGCCCGTGCAATACACCGCAGGATCCCGGCGAAACACCGCGATGCCGATATCGTATTCGCTGGGGATGCCCTCGCCGCCCTGCTGGCTACGCTGGGCGAGGTAACTGAGCAGGCTGCCCAGGCGCCGCGACTTGACGAACAGCGGGCTGGCCAGCAACCCTTCGACCGCTCCCTGGAGTTCATTGCCACTTTTCGACGGCTCACGGGCCATTGCTGGCACGCGAACCTTGCTCATTCGCTTGATGACCATCGACCTGCGTCTCCTTGCAGGACACGGCCGGTCCGCGCTGCGGACCGACAGTGGCTGGGTCTTTCATCCTTGAAGGGGCGACCAGGCCGATGCAGGCAGGTCGCCATCACCGGGCAAGTGTAGTGCTGCGGGGCGGGATGTGTGACCGGCCGTCGGCCCGCCGGTCAGCCCGACACTACTCAGTAGGCGTGTTTGCCGGTGAAGGCATTGAGCGTGCGTACCAGAATCACGAAGTCGAGCCACAGCGACCAGTTGTTGATGTACTCGATATCGGAATTCACGCGCTGGACCATCTGCGCGATGTCCTTGGTTTCCCCCCTGAAGCCACGTACCTGGGCCAGGCCAGTCATGCCGGGCTTGATGTTGTGGCGGGCAAAGTAGTCGACGATGTCCTGGGAGTATTGCGTGTCGTGTTGCAGCGCATGCGGGCGCGGGCCCACCAGCGACATCTCCCCGGTCAGCACGTTGAACAGCTGGGGCAGCTCATCCAGGCTGGTACGGCGGATGAAGGCACCCACCCGGGTCAACCGTGGGTCGTTCTTCTGCGCCTGCTGGAGCACGCCGGCCTCGGGCTGGTGCACATGCATGCTCCTGAACTTCCAGATGCGGAACGATTCGCCGGTCCAGCCCATGCGCTCCTGGCGGAAGAACACCGGCCCGGGGCTATCGAGCTTGATCACCAGGGCGACAACCAGCAGTACCGGCGAAATGCACAGCAGGATAAGCGCCGCCAGCACTCGGTCCTCGACGTTCTTGAGGAACAGGCTCATGCCGGTCAAAGGTGTCTCGGACAAGGTCAGTACCGGGATGCCGGCGATTTCGCGAACGCTGTGGTTGATCAAGCGCAGCGAGAAGATATCCGGCACCCAGTTCACGGCAATGCATTTTTCCAGCAGCTTCAAGTAGATATCGTTGATCACTTCGGAGCCGCCGAGCGGCGTTACCAGGTACACCGTGCGAATGGCGTGCTGCGCGACGATTTCGTCAAGCTTGGAAATATGCCCAAGTACCGGCGGGCCCTGCTGCCCGTCCGCCCGCTGCGCTGTGTCGGTTTCGTCGAACAACACGCAGCCCACCACCCGCTCGCCGAACCAGGGGTTGTTGCTGATCTTGCGATAAAGGAAATCGGCCAGTTCACCGTTACCGATGATCAGCGCGTTTTCCATGCGGTACGCATGGGCCATGAAGCGTTTCTGCACTTCACGCACCGCAACATGCAGGAACAACTGGACGAAATAACCGATGACGAACAGCTCCCCGACCAGCAGCCGCGAATAGGATTCGCTCTGTTTGGTAAGGAACGCCATCACCACCAGGAAGCAGAAGGTCGCCGACCAGGCCTTGAACAGCCTGAAGGCCTTGACCGTCAGGCCGACGTTGGTGCGGTAGATGGCGTAGTGGTCGTAGATCACCGCCAACGCACCGATCAGCAACAGCAGCATGATCACGTAGTCGGAGGTGATGTAGCCAAACTGTTCGTAGATCAGGTACCAGGCGACACCAGTCACCGCAATACCGTCAAGGCCCGCCTGCACCGCGTTGCTGACGTTGCTTCTGCGCTGGAGTACGGGACGACTGCTTCTGGGTTCCAAAACCATTGTCAGGCCTCATCAATGTGAGCGTGTCGAACACCCTTGCATCAGGCTGAACACGATACGAAATCAACGGGCGATAGCGGTCGCGCCCCGGCAAGCCTGCCGGGGTTGTATTGCACTGCAGTGATTGAGGTGCCACGGATGGCGTGAACGCGAGCGCGCAATATCGATCCCTGCATGCGGCAAGACCCCCTGATTCAAGAGCCCGCCTGAGCGTCCGGCCACCAGGGTGGCGTTCATTCAGGGGCTGATGCTGCATTTCGCCTGTTTATTGTTTTTGCTGTCTGGCGGCGATTGATATCACTGTAGCAGTACTGCGCCATCGCTGCGGCGCGCCCCACCATTCAGACGGTTCAGGGCTCACTGTCCGGCACACCGGAACCGGCGGTGCCACGCGCCTTGCTGCAGGCCAGGGTTCGCAACACAAACAAGGGGTTACCCAGTACATAGCGGCCAAACAAGCGCCTGGGCTCCTTCATCAAGCGGTACAGCCACTCCATGCCCAGCCGTCGTATCCAGGCTGGGGCGCGCTCCACCCCTCCCCCCAGAAAGTCCAGGATCGCCCCGCCACATATGATCAGGCATGGCCCGGAAACGGCCACCAGCCGGGCGGCAACCAGTTCCTGCCTGGGCATGCCCATGCCCAGCACGATCAGCTCGGGTTGCAGTTCGCGGGCAAGCCGCAGATAGGTCTCCATGTCGGCGAAGCCATCGTGCACCGACACCAGCCGCACGCCGAAGCGGGCTTCGCAGTGCTGCGCCGCCTGGGCCAGGGCAGGCTCCCGAGTGCCCCACAGGGCGACCCGCCGGCCTTTGCAGGCCGCCAGCACACGGGGAATGAAATCGGTACCGTTCATGTTCAAGCCAGGCGCAAGGCCCAGACGGCGGTACAGCAGCCCCATGCCCGAACCGTCTCGCAGCAACAGGTCGGCGGCCACCAGCGCTTTGTAGAATTCACCATTGGCCGCCATAAGGTTCATGGCGTGGGCATTGACGAAACCCAGCACGGTGGGCGCTTGCGGTGCCAACAAAGTGTCGAGCAGCCGTTGCTCATCAGCCGCGTCAGCCACCACCTGCAGTTTGTCGACGACAGTGGCCCAGCGCTGCTGCCATGTACGATCCGTCATCAGCTGTCATCCCGTTTCGAACGCACCCATTCCACCTGGCGCCGCACCAGAAACCCCAAATACAACGGGATCTTCTTCGCCGCGTAACAAGGCGCATACAGCAACACCGAAAAAGGCATCTGCTCGCGGCAGAAGCGCAGCCAGGCCAGCAGCACCGCGCTACCCAGCAGGCCCATGGCCAGCGTGGCGAGCAATGCCGGCAACAAGATGCCGAATAGTGCATACGCCAACCAGGTAATGCCCAGCAATGCCATCAATGTCAGCACCAGCAGGGCCAACGGCGGCACCAGCAGATCCAAGGCCATGGCCAGCAGGCGCCCGTTGCCTCGAGTCAACGCGCTCAGCAGCAGCCGGGGGGCGTCAGCAAGCAAAACGCCGAGGTGGCCGTGTTCCCAGCGAGTACGCTGTATTGCCAGACCTTCGTCGCTGCTCGGGAACTGGCTGTAAACCTGCGCCTGCGGGCAGAACAGCGGTGGTTTGCCGTTGCGACACAGGTCCAGCCCCAGCTTCAGGTCTTCGACCAGGTGCCCGTTGGCCAGGTCGATCAGCGCAAGGTCGCGCCACGGCAACGCCATGCCCGAGCCCATCAGTTGGCAAGGCAGGCCCAACCACGCCCAACCACGCGGGCGCACCAGGTTCTTCACCCGCCAGGCAAACTCGGCGATCTGCACCTTCAGCCCGGCACCGGCTGGCGCATGCATCAGGTAGAGGGCTTGCACGGGCCGCGCAGTTTCGCTGCAGCAACGCGCCAACCGCTCGATAGCGCCTACGTCCGCCAGGCAGTCGGCGTCGATGACGATCAGCACCTGCGGTGGGTCGTCCGCCAGGTGGCGCACACCGAAATCCAGTGCGTAGCCCTTGCCTCGCAACCGATCATCCTGGCGCTCGACCACTTGCGCGCCCGCTTGCCGAGCAAGCGTGGCGGTGTCATCACTGCAGTTGTCCGCCACCACCAGCAGGCGGTCACCTGCGGCCAGTTGCGGGGTAATGCTGGCGAGTGTGGCACGAATGACCGAGGCCTCGTCGTGCGCCGGCACCAGCACCGCTACCCGCGCCCGCTCTCCTGTGGCCATGGGCAGCGGCCGGGCGGGCAGGCAGCCCAGCAACACCTGGACGAACAGTACCAGCACCGGTAACAGGACAAGCAGCGCCGCGGCGCCCAACAGCCAGCTCAGTAGGATCATCATGCGGATGCCTTGAAGTAGCTGGCCAGGCGGGCCGCTTCGGTATCGATGTCATGGCGTTGCAGCACGCGCTGGTACGCCGCCTCTCCCATGCGCTGCAGCACTTGCGCAGGTTGCGCCAGGCAATCGGCCATGGCCGCGGCCAGTTCCTCCACCGCCCCCGCCGGAAACAGCCAGCCGTTCTCGCCCGGGGTTACCAGCTCGGGGATACCCGCCACATAGGTGGTCAGCACCGGGCGGCGCAAGGCCATGGCTTCCATGATCACCACCGGCAAGCCCTCGGCGAAGCTTGGCAAGACCAGCGCGCGGGCGGCGAGGATCTCTTCGCGTACCTGTGCGCTGCTGATCCAGCCGGTAATGCGCACCTGCGCCTGCAGGCCGTGCCGGGCGATCAGGGCTTGCAGTTGCTCGCGCATTTCGCCGTCCCCAGCCAGCACCAGCTCGAATTCCACCGCCTGCGCCGCCAGCAGCCGTGCGGCCTCAAGCAACAGCAACTGACCTTTCTGCTCGCACAAGCGGCCAACGCACACCAGCCGCGGCGCGCTGGGTACAGCCACGGCGGGCACATCATGGAAACTGCGCTCCAGGCCACAGTGCACCACCTTGACTTTGCCCCAGTGCTCGTGCGCCACCCAGCGGAACAGCTGGCTGCGCCCGTAGGAGCTGACCGCCGCGACGAATGCGGCGCGCCGCACCTTCTCGCCCACATGCAGGAACTGTGGCTTGTCGAACTCCTCGGGGCCATGCACGGTAAAGCTGTAGGCCGGACCGCCCAAGGCGCGGGCCAGCATCACCACCTCGGTCGAGTTGGTGCCGAAATGCGCATGCACATGCACCGCGCCCGATGCCTGCAGCCACTGCATCACACGGCAGGCCTCGGCCAGGTAGATCAAGTGGTAGGGCCATGCCCGGTCAGCCCGCAGACCCAGGCGCAGGGCCAGCCACAGGCTGGCGAAAAAGCGCCCGGGCTGCTGGCGCAACACCTGCAGCCCGGGCTTGAGCAGGGCTTTCACGCCGCCTTGCAGTACGTACTGTGTCTTGCCCTGCTCTTGCACATCCTCGTCGTCCTGCAGTTCGGCATCCCAGCCACGCAAGGCAATGCGCTGAATCTCGAAACCCTGGCGCTCCAACGCGAGAATTTCACGGCGAATGAAACTGTGGCTGACCTTGGGGTACTGATTGATGAAATAAGCAATGCGCATTGGAATCCGAGTCCATACCCGCGTGATGAATGAGCTGGGCCGCCCCGGCGGCATCCGGCCCCCTATTTCAGGCTTTTCAGTGCTGACGGCGCAGGGTCTGCCGTTGCAATGCCCTCGATGACGTCCGCATAGATGCCCTGTAGCTCCAGGGCCTGGTCGCTGCACAGCGTGATGCTGCCCTTGAATGCGTTGTGTGGGTGCGCGAAGCGCTCCGGATGCTCAAGCGCATCGGCCAGCGCATCGCGCAGATACCGTGGGTCGGAGCTCAACGGGATGATGGTGCCGTTGACCCCGTCGACGATGTCCTCGACCGTGCCCCCCGCGTCGGTGCTGATCACCCAGACGTCGCGCACCAGCGCTTCGCGCACGGCAAGGCCGAAGGTCTCCTTCCACTGGGTCGGAAACAGCAACACGTCGATGCCGGAAAAGAACGCGTCGATGTCGTCCTGGGTGTAGCCAGGGATGATGCTGACGCTGCCCGGGATCTTTACGCTGTGCCGGTTGAACGAGCGGAAACCCAGGTGCAACAGGTTGTCGACCACCTTGAGTTCGTAGTCCGAGCGGGGTAGCCCGGCAAACGCCTGGGTGATCAGGTTGATGCCCTTGATTGCGGTGTTGCCCCCGACGAAACCGAAGCGCAGCAAGGCCCCCGGTTGCTTGTGGTAGCCCGCACCGGGGGCCAGGATGCCGTTGCGGTTGATGCGGATCTTCGCCGCGTCGAAGCCATTGGCCACGTACAGGTCGCGGGCGAAGCGGCTTGGCGCCAACAGCAGGCTGGCCTTGCGCAGGGTGGCGGCCAGGGCCTGCTGACGGTAGGCGTTGAGCGGCGCATCCTCGACACAGACGGCACACACCTCGGCGCGAATAAGCGTTTGCCCGCAGTATTGTCCGTGGCCATTGATCATGAACTGACGCCCGCAGATCCACCACGCGTCATGCAAGGTCACCACGAAAGGTATGCCCGCCCGCACACAGCTTTCGGCCAGCAGCGCGCCCAGCCCCTGGATCGAATGCAGATGCACAAGGTCCGGCGCGACGCGCTCGAGCACGGCGTCGAACAACGGCAGGGTTGCGCGGTTCTCGAAGTCTTCAAGGGCCGAACGCTGGTCTGGCAGGCCGATGCCAAGCACCGCAGCCTGCTGCGCCTGGTATCTATACAGGCTGTAGGGGGGCGTGTCGGCCGGCGGTAGCGATGTGAAGACGAATTGCTGCCAGGGCGACGTGGCCGCCAGCAACCGCGCCATCTGCTCGGCAACAACCGTGGCGCCACCGAAACTCCGGGGGGCGAAGAAGATGTTCGCCGACAGCAGCCTGCGTGGGCGAACGCCAGGCAGGGCCGGAAGGATCTGGCCCAACTGCTGGCTGCACTCGACCACCGTGACCTGCCGGGCCCCCGCCTCTTGCATCGCTGCCGCCAGTGCCGCACTCGACGCGATTGCGCACTCGCACGCCAGCAGTGCCTGCCGGTGCAGGGCCACGGCCGCCATCAGCTTGCCCACATCCGCGTCGTTCAAACCATTCAGGTCGTTGCCCTGGCGATACGCCTGCGGGTCGAAGATCAGCTCGTCGGCATCCCAGCAAGAGGTGACCTTGAGGCGGCTGGCCTCTTCGACCAGCCTCGACAGCTGCGCACAGTAAGGCAAGCGGTGCAGGATGACTGCCGCGCAGGTTTGCAGGGCATCCAGGCAGGCCTGTGGATTGCGCCAGTCCACCACCGTGCAGGTGTAGCCAAGCTCGACCAGCATGTGCCGCAGCTGTGCAGGACGGGCATCAGGCGCTTGTGCCGGGTCAGCCTCGCAAATCAGCAGGACGTGCCCGGGGAACAGCGTGCTGGCCGCCACGCCCGGGGCATCCAGGGGCAAGTCGTGACGCTGCTCGGCGGGTGGTTTCCACAGCAGCGCCGGACCATGGCGCAACAGTTCCCGCCAGGCCTTTCTCAGGGTCGGATATAGCCCGGCCTTGCGTATGTACGCCATGAAACGCTGGTCCGCCCGGGGTTCGCGCAGGGCCTGTCGGAACAGTTGCGCAGCCTTTGCCAGCGGCGAATGCCCGGCTGTCGGCTTACTGGCCTCCTGCAACGCCAGGGCATAGCCCAGCCGTTGCCGATGTACCTGCAGTTGGCCCACACTGGCCGCCAGCGCAGCTTCAAGTTGTGCGAACAACGCCTCGAGCAAGGCCTGGCGCCTGCGGTACATGGCGCGTTTCTTCGGCGCGATGTCTTCTGCCGCGCGTTGCGCTGCCGCCAGCGGGATGCTGAAGAAGTCTTCGCGCTCGCTGGGCACTGCGCCATGCTCCAGCCAGATGGCGTCGTAGTTGGCGGCCAGGTCCTGGGACTTTTCGGCGCCAAAGTAGGGATGCCGGTGATGTCGATAGTTGTCGCCCACCGCATACAAGCCATCAGCCCCGACCGCCCTGGCCAGGCATTTGAGCGCCTCGAGCAGCAGGCTGCGCGGGCGCAGCCCTTCGAAGTCCTTGGTCAGGTCGCGGTAGATGGCCAGCGAGCGCTCGCTGTCGATACCCTTGTGAATCCCCTGCACCGCGCCGATGAACAGGCACAGGCCTGCCGCCGTGCGCTGCAGGGTGAAAGCCAGTGACGCCACACGCAGGTCGCCCTGGAACAGGTTGAGCACCAGTTCGCCTTCGCGCTTGAACCAGATCGGCCGGTCCAGGACCAGGGTGCAGTCGGCAGAAAAGCCTGACAGATCGCACAATGTCCGCCGCTCGTCCCGGCCCAGCAGCAACAGGGTCGGGAACTGCGCCGTCACCAGCTGGTAGTGCGAGGCCACGGCGTCGAGGCGTTCACGCACCGACCAGCACTTGCTGATATAGGGCCATTGCACCATGCCGATGCAATCGACGCCGAGCTTGTCGAAGCCTTCCTTGCCCAGCGCAGCTTCCATGTGCCGCAGGAACGGCTGCAGGTCCCTCCACTGGGTGATGATCAGCACCAGCAATTTGAACTTGTTGTTCAACGCCCGCAATGAATAGCCGGGTTGCAAAGTGAGCACACTCTTGAGTAACGATCTGAACGCCATGGGCCTCTCACTTGTACTCGATCAACACCGTCTTGCCGGCAGTGAACCGGTTCAACAGAAACCGCATCTGCCCGACCATCTCCGGGAATTTGCCCAGTATCAGGAACACTGCCTGCAGCCAGTTCTCGCGAACCGAGCGGCCACCACGGCGCGCCAGGCGCACGGCCTGCAGCGGATAGAGCAGCAACAGCAGCAACCCCCAGCCCCCCAGCAGTAAACACGCAGCCACGATTGCCAGCGGTATGCCCAGCCCCCAGAGCCAGGCACGACGCGACTCACGCTGCCAATGCCGCTCAGGAGGCGCGCCATGCAGGAAGGCGCCCTCGGCGAAGGCGTAGCCTGCGCGCAGGCTGCGCCGCCACCACTGGCTGAAACGGGTCATGGCGGCATCGTGCAGGGTCATTTCAGCGGGCAGGCGCCAGATCTTCCAGCCGCCCCCCCGCAGGCGAATACACAGCTCGGGCTCTTCCCCGGCGATCAGCCCCGCGCGAAAGCCGCCCACGGCCCTGAACGCATCGGCACGCATCAACGCATCACCCCCACAGGCCCGAGCCTCGCCCACCGGGGTGTCCCATTCCAGATCGCACAGCAGGTTGTAGACCGAATGCTGCGGAAAGCGCTCGCGGCGCCGACCGCACACCACCGCCACTTCCGGACGTGCATCGAGAAATTCGCAGGCCTGCTGCAGCCAGCCGTCGACGACTTCACAATCACCGTCGACGAACTGCACGTAGCTTAGTGTCGGCAACAAAGATTGCAGGCAGGCGAAGCCTTCGTTACGTGCTCGCGCAGCGGTAAAGGGCCGGGTCATGTCCAGCGCCAGCACCTCCACGCCCAAGCCCAGGGCCAAGGCCTGCGAGCCATCGGTCGAGCCCGAGTCGACATACACCACCTGCTGCGCACGTCCGGCCAGTGACGCCAGGCAGCGCTGCAGGCGCTGGCCCTCGTTGCGGCCAATCACCACAACACCAATCCCTTTCAGCATGGCGCCCTCCTGCTGGCGCTGGGCAGTGTTGCCTGCCTCATGAGCACGGCATCGCTTCGGCGGGCTTGCGCGCCTTGACGGTTGCAGGCACTCCCACCGCCAGGCAGTTGTCCGGCACGTCCACCAGCACCACGGCGTTGGAGCCGATCACCACGTTGTTGCCAATACGGATATTGCCCAGCACCTTGGCGCCGGCGCCGATATCGACGTTGTTGCCGAACACCGGCGCGGTCGGCTCGCTGACATTCTTCAAGCCCACCACCACACCGTTGCGGATCCGGCAATCATCGCCGAAACGCGCATAGCCGCTGATGATGATGCCGCCGAAGTGATCGATGACGAAGTTGCGGCCGATCTGCACCTCACAGGGCAGCTCGACGCCGGTCAGTATCTGCACCCACTTGAACAGCACTTTGTAGACCAGCGACAGCGGCTTGCGCAGCAAGGCCGGGCGCACCCCGTAGCGCCAGCGCCCGAAGCGATAGACCAGCAACACCCAGAAGCCCTGGGCGCCCCAATCACCACCATGGGCCCGCAGATCGGCACGAATATTCTCGAACATGGCGTCACCTACCGTGTGGGTTGGCTTGCAAAACGGGTGTCGAACAACAGCGCCCAGGTGGCCCGGCAATGCCGCCAGCACGCCGTAATGGCTGCCCGCCCCCGCCCTTTCAACAAGGCCTTCAGGGCCAGCACCAGATCGCCGAGGGTCACCAGCGCCATGTGCAGGATCAACCCTGCCAGCCCATGATGCTTGCGGAAGTACAGCAGTTCGCTTTCGATCTGGTAGGCCGAGATCTGGCGGCTGGCCGCCTCGAGCTCAGCGACCGACTTGGAGCTTTCGCCACCGATATGCACCACCGTGGTGTGGGGATAGAACACCACCTTCCAGCCGGCCTGTTTGACCCGTTTGCAGTGGTCGACTTCTTCGTAGTAAAGGAAGTAGCGCGGGTCGAACAGGCCCACCTGGTCGAGCACCTCGCGCCGCACCAGGTAGAAGCAGCCGGGCAACCAGTCGCACTCGCGCACCGAGCCGTGGTCCCAGTCCATCTCGTCGACCATCTTCAAACCCGGGAACAGGCGCCCGAGCCCGGTGCGTGCCACGAACACGTTCAAGGGCGTCGGGAAGTAGCGACAACTGGGTTGCAAGTCGCCGTCGCGCCCCTCCAGGCGTACGCCCAGCACCCCGCATTCCGGGTGCGCGTCCATGTACTCGAGGGTCTTGTCCAGGGTGTCCCTGGCGACGAACGCATCGGTGTTGAGCAGCAGCGCGTACTTGCCGTTCAGGTGCGCAAGCAGTTGGTTGTTGGCCCGGCCGAAACCGACGTTCTTCTGGTTGCTGACCAGTACGGCCTCGGGGCAGACCTTGGCCAGACGCTCGACCGAATCGTCGACCGAGGCGTTGTCCACCACCAGGTAACTCGCCAGCTTGTCGCCGTCGGCCTGGCGCAGGGCGTCGAACATCGGCTGGAGCAAGCCGGCGGTATTGAAGTTGACCACCATCACATCGACAGGTTTGCTAGCCATGGCTGCCATCCCCAAAGAAGTACTGGCCTCGCGCAGCGGCCAGTTTCGGCTCCAATGCCGGGTCATAGGCACCCTGGCGCTGTTTGACCAGGTCTATCCAGGGGTACGCGGCGCAGCGTTCCTCGACGCGCTTGATCAGCGCCTCGGTGGTGCAGATGAACTTCGCCGGATTACCACCGACCACGGTACCGGGCGGCACATCCTTGGTAACCACGGACCCGGCGGCAACCACCGAGTCGGGGCCGATGGTCACGCGCGGCATCACGATCGCACCGTGGCCGATGAAACAGTTGTCACGGATGTCGATGAAACCGACCGAGTCGAGTTGTTTGCCGTAGCAGATCTCGATCAGCGCAACCACGCCGTCGTGGCCGATCAGCGTGCAGTCCGACAACCCGACGTTGCTGCCAAGGCGCACCAGGCGCGGGTCGGTGACGTTGCACCCGGGGTTGATATGAACGTTGCTGCCCACGGAGTAGAACTTGCCCCAGCGGGTCAGGTAAGCGCCCCAGTCGCGGGCATTCGGATTGCAGAACTTCTTGTAGGTCCCGCCAGCGCGCCCGGTCGAGTTGGCGTAGTTGGCCAATGCTTTGCGTATCCATCCATACATGCTGCTAGCCTCGCAAATAAAGCGATCCTGGACTGTCCCTGAGGCGAATGCGGTCTCGTTCTTGTTGATGCTGACCGCCCCGCGCTCACTCCCTTACCTACCCTGCTGTTGCCCTGACACTGCGCTGGCTGCTCAGGTGAGCGCCCCGCGCGCCGATTTCAGCCTTTGATCGAGGTGATCCGCCAACCGCAAGGCGAACTGCAACAGCGGCATGGTCGGGTTGGAGGCGCCACCAGTGGCGAATATGCTGCTGCCGGCGACATAAAGATTGTCGGTGCCGAATACCTTGCAGTCGCGGTCGACCACACCGTACTGCGCCGAGGCGGCCATCCGCGTGGTGCCCATATGGTGCGCGTGAGGCTGCATCTTCAGCGGAATCGCGGCGTCGTAGACGTACTCGTTCAGCCTTACGAAGCCAAGGCCTGTATCGACGAACTGTTTGGCCAGCTCGCTACCGATGCACTGGATGGTGTGGCGGTCGTTTGCGGTAAGCACCCAGTTGACGTTGGCCTTGGACACACCCAGCTCATCCTTCTCCTCGAGCAGCGTGAGCCGGCTTTGCGCATTGGGGTACTGTTCGATCATGGTGCTGAGCACCCCTTCGCCCGGGCAGCTGAAATTGGCGATGAAATTGACCTTGTGGGCGAGGTTCACCTCGCAAAGCAGGTTCTCCAGGAAGTGCTTGACCTCGGCGGTGCGGCCGAAGGTGCGCACTTCATCGAGCACCGTGGCCGAGACATTGCCCTTGCCAGCCTTGTACTCGCTGACGAAGGCATCGCTGGTGTAGTACTGGCGCGGCTCGCCAGTCTGGCCGTCCTCGAGGATGAAGGTGCCCATCTCGACGTTGAGATGCTCCATCAGGCAGCGCCCCACCAACCCATCCTGAGTGACCACGCCAGCCTTGCGCAGGGACGTGCTGTTAAGCAACTGCCGGGCGTTCTCCAGGGCCCCTGTCGCCAGGATGAAGTGCCTGGCCACCAGCCGCTGGCGCTGCCGGTCATAGTCGGATACCACCGCAGCCGCCAGACGCCCCGTGGCCTGGTCAAACTCGAGGTCGACGCAGTTGCAGTTGATGAAAACATTCAGCCCGGAGGTATCGTTGAGCGCTGCGGCGTATTTCTGCGCGAAACGCGTCGGTGGGCTGAGCAGGAACTTGTCCGGCTCGAAATCACCGCCCTTGAGTCCAGCGTTCTCTGCCTGGAATTGTGCGCCCTGCGGCAGGTCGACAATCTCCATGGCCGCTGCCAGGTAAGGTTCCACTTCGGCATAGGCGATGGGCCAGCCTGGCAGCTCGCCTGGGGGCGGGACCGCGAAATCGGAGGGCGTGAACGGACGGCAACGGCCGGCCCAGTGATTGGACGTGCCGCCAAGGTAGCGCAGGCGGGTTTCATGGGGGTACAGCTCAAGGCCGGTCGAGGTGCACTGATACAGCGCCTGCGAACGCGGCGAGTAGTCGTGCCCGCCGCCCTCGGCCAGCACCACTTTCCAGCCTGCCTGCGCCAGGCGCAGCGCCAGTGTGATGCCGGCGGGCCCGGCACCGATGATGCAGACGTCATAATCCTCGCGCAGGGTCTTCTGCGCCTGGTAGTCACGGATCATGCCTGCCCGTCCCGGAAATAGCTCGAAGGCAGGACCCAGCCGTTGATGACCACGAACCCGCCCGGGGCACTGCTGCCGACAGGCTCAAGGGAAGAGCTGGCAGGCCCTTCGGCCACCGCCTTGCCGAACACCACCGCGCCGATACCCAGCACGGCACAGTTGCGCAGGAACACCCTGCGCCCCGACAGCTGCGTAAAGAACAGAAGCTTGCCCATGATCCCCAGCCCCCACCATTGTTGTGCCAAAACCAGGTAAACCGCTGTCGCCGCCTGGACACCGCGCGTTGTTGCAAGGGGTTCAAAGCCAGTTGAAGAAACGCGTTGCCAACTCACCGAACAGCGCGCCGACGGCGATCATCGGCAACACCATAAGCTCGCGCCAGACACTGAAGATACCGAGCTTGCGATTGACATACACAATCAGTACCAAGGTCGGGAACGTGTGCAGGGCAACCCCCCAGATAGCCCATTGCACGCCACCGATGGCCAGCAGCAACGGCAACCCCAGCCACAGCGCAACGAGGCGGATGATGTTGTCCATGGCCTGGTACTTGGTCAGCCCCTGGGCGATCCAGATCTGGTGCGCCAGGGTGTAGCGCAGCGTAAAGAACGACAGCGACAGAATGCTGAGCATAGTGCCTGCGGCCGTATAGCGCTCGTCGTACATCCAGCCAATCAGCAGTGGGCTGGCGGTAATGAATACGCCACAGGTGAACAGCATGGCCAGGTCCACCAGCAACCTGAAACGGTAATACAGCGCCCTGAGCCGATCATGGTCACCGGTCCTGGCGGCCTCGCTGAACGCCGGCAGCGCCACCGTGCCGACCAGTTTCAACAAGCCGGTCTGCAGCGAGCCCAGAATCAGCACGGCGATCGAATACACCCCAAGCTCGGCAGCGCTCATGCTGGCGCCGAACCACATGCGGTCGCCGTACATGGCCAGCACGCCAACGATCGAGGACAACAGGATCCAGCGGCCGAACACCACCAGTTCGTTCAGCGCGCTGCGGTCCCATTGCAGGCGGTTTTTCGGGCCCTGGAACACCAGGTGGCCCAGCACCGTACCGGTCAGGGCGCCCGCCAGGCCGGCAATCACCAGCGACCAGATGGAACGGGTGAAGTAGCCGATCACCAGCATGACGATCAGCCCGACGATCTGCGATGCCAGCTCCACCAGTACCACGCGCTTCTGCTGGAAAGTGCGCACCGCCACATCTATGTTGGTTGATTGAAAACCGTAGATCACCGCCGAAATACCGGTCACCGCCAGCACCAGTGGCAGCTCGGGCGCAGCGTAGGTGGAGTCTGCCGGCCACAGGTTGCCCAACTGGGCGAACCAGGCCGCCAGGGCCAGCAGCAGGGTCAGTGCGAAGAGCACGAAACCGCGGACGATCTGCACGCTCCAGGCGGTATTGAGGAACAGCGGGTCGTCGCCACGGTGGCTCTGGATGATGTTCTGCCGCAGGCCGACATCGGAGAGCAAGTGAAGGAGTACCGAAACGGTGGTGGCGATGACCATCACCCCGAACATTTCCGGTAACAGCAAACGCGCCATGATCAGGTTGCCGCCCAGGCGCATCACCTGCGACGCGATCAACGACACCAGGTTCCAGGCCCCGGCCCCTAATGCGCGCTTGCGAAGACTCACCGATGCAGACACTTCAACAGACGGCATGGCTTCAATCCCTGACTGGATGTCTAAGAAGTCACTATAGTTTCAATTAGCCATGATGCTAGCCGTCCTCCACCAGCGGATAGGTGCCGTTGCCAATGCCTGAACATTTTCGTGCGCTTGTCGTCATTCTGTTCCTCGCCACCGTGGTGTTCGTGCTCGCACGTGGCCCCGCCAGCGACCTGATTCCCGAACGCGATTTCAAGCGGCGACGCAACCTGTGGTTCGCCCTGACACTGCTGGCCTTCGTCTCGTACAGCTTCTGGATATACGCCGGGGCTGCGGCGGTCATCATGTACCTGGCGGGACGGCGCGAACGCAACATCATGGCGCTGTTCTTCATGCTGCTGTTCGTGATGCCCCCCGCCACGGTGCCGATACCCGGCTTCGGGGTGATCAACTACCTGTTCGACCTGAACCACGTCCGCCTGCTGACCCTGTGCGTGTTGCTGCCCGCCGCCCTGGCCTTGCGCAGGCAGGCCGACACACCTGGCTTCGGGCGCCTGTGGCCCGACCGCCTGCTGGCCGCCAGCATTGTCTTGATAGGCGCGCTGTACCTGCGCGAAACCACCCTCACCGACACCCTGCGCCAGGCGCTGTATCTGTATATCGACGTATTCCTGCCGTACTACGTGGCCAGCCGCGCCCTGCGCGAGGTCAGCGACTTCAAGGACGCCATGCTGGCCTTCGTGCTGGCCGGCTTCGTCCTGGCGCTGATCGGCGTGGCCGAGTTCGTCCGCCATTGGCTGCTGTACAACGCCCTGCTCGAGGCCATGGGCGTGCAGTGGAGCATGGCCAGCTACCTGAGCCGCGGCGGCTCGTTGCGAGCCAGCGTCACCACCGGCCAGGCCATCGCCCTGGGCTATGTGATCAGCGTCGCGATCGGCCTGTTCCTGTTCGTCCAGGGCTATGTGCGCAGCCCCCTGCAACGTGCCATGGGCGCGCTGCTGCTGGCGGCCGGGCTGGTCGCACCACTGTCGCGCGGCCCGTGGATCGGCGCGGCGATCATCGTGGCGGTGTTCATCGCCACCGGCAGGGGTGCAGTCAAGCGCCTCACCCTGTTGGCCGTGGCCGGCGTACTGGCCATCCCGCTGCTGACCGTGGTACCGGGGGGCGAGAAGGTGCTCGACATGCTGCCGTTCATCGGCAACCTGGAAAAAGAGAACATCACCTACCGCGAGCGCCTGCTCGACAACTCGTGGATCGTCATCCAGCGCAACCCGCTGTTCGGCTCGTTCGATTTTCGCAATACCCCGGAAATGCAGTCGATGATCCAGGGCGACGGCATCATCGACATCGTCAACACCTACCTCAACCTTGCGCTGAGGGTTGGCCTGGTGGGCCTGGGGCTGTTCGTGGCGTTCTTCGTCTGCGTACTGCGGGGGGTTCGCAAGGCCATGCTGGCCTTCCCGGACAAGGATGACGAACAACGCCAACTGGGGCGGGCGCTGCTGGCCACCCTGGTGGGCATCCTGGTGATCATCTTCACCGTCAGCAGCATCACGGTGATCCCCGTGGTGTACTGGTCAGTTGCCGGGCTGAGCGTGGCTTACATGCAGATGGTCCGCAGACTACGTGCAGCCCAGCCCGCACCCCTTCCCCAGCGCGGCCTTCAACCCAGGTAACGACAATGAAGTCATCTGCACTGCGCCCGTTGCTGCGGGTTTCGCTCCTTGCTGGCCTGATGATTCTGCCATTTGCAACGCAGGCTGCGGCCTGGACCGTCAAGGTGGAGGAACAGAACGGCTTGCCGACCGTGACCCGCGGTGGCGGGCCGGCGATGATCGCCAAGTTCGATTTCTGGGGCGCTGACTGGGACTGGACCGGTTTCTATGCCGCGCTCAAGGTCAACGCGCCCTACCGCTATACCCTGGAGGGCAAGAACAAGGACCTGGACTTCGACCTCAAGGCGGACATCAGCAAGCCCGGCGAACGCACCCTGGCCTGGAACTTCGACCTGGATGCCCATAGCCGAAAGACCAAGGTGATGGGGGGGGGCATGGTCTTCCATTTCGACCCGGCACTGGTTGCCGGGGAGATGGGCGCCCCGCAACTGTTGCCCGGCAATCGTGGCTGGTCATGGGGCAACGATGCGCAGGGGCGTCGGCTGGAAATGCGCTTCGAGCCGGCGTTGGCCAAGGTGTACTTCGAACGCGGCAATCCCAGCGAAGTCCGGGCGTTCTTCTACAGCGAGGCGATCGAGCCCGGTCGCCAGCAGATCAAGGCACAACTGCAGGTGAGTGGCGACATTGCCATCGGCCCGACGCCCACCGAACGCTTCGGCATGGTCGACCCTGCCGGCTGGCCCGACGACCAGCTCGACTGGCGCACGTCACCGGTCGACCTGTCGTTTCTCAACGCGCAGGAAATACCGGCGGGCAAGCGTGGCTTCGTCAAGGCGGTTGGCGAACAGTTGCAGTTTGCCGACGGTACGCCGGCACGCTTCTGGGGCACCAACCTGACGGCCTACGCCTTGTTCGGCACCCCAGACGAAGAGATCAAGGTGCAGGCCAAGCGCCTCTCGGCCCTGGGTTTCAACCTGGTGCGCCTGCATCATCACGACTCGCCCTGGGTCAGCCCGAACGTCTTCGGCGACATGACCAGCCTGCGCGACACGCGCCAGCTCAATGCCGAGTCGCTGCGCAAGCTTGACCTGTGGATCAAGAGCCTGAAGGACGAAGGGATCTATGTGTGGCTGGACCTGCACGTCGAGCGTCCGGTCACCCCGGCGGATGACATCTATGGCTTCGATGAGCTGCCCAAGACCCACGGTGCCGCAGGGCTCAAGGGCTACGCCTATGTCAACGTCACCCTGCAGCAGGCCATGAAAGCCTTCGCCGAGCAGTACCTGACCCATGTCAACCGCTATACCGGCCTGGCCTACAAGGACGACCCGGCGGTCGCCGCGGTACTGATCACTAACGAGAACGACATCACCCAGCACTTCGGCAATGCCCTGTTGAAAGACAAGAACGTGCCCAGGCACTACAAGTTGTTCGAGAGCGAGGCCAAGGCCTTCGCCCAGCGCCAACAGCTGAATGCCGACGAAGTCCAGATGACCTGGCTGCCAGGCCCATCAAAGCTATTCCTCAACGACCTGGAACACCGCTTCGACATCGACATGATCCAGCACCTGCGCGGGCTTGGCGTAAAGGTGCCGATAGTCACCACCAGCACCTGGGGTGGCAATGGCCTGAGCGCGCTGCCAGCGCTGACCACGGGTGATGTGATCGACGCTCACAGTTATGGCGGTGGCGGGCAGTTGGAGCGCAATCCGTTGACCAGCGACGGCATGCTCGACTGGCTCGCAGCGGCCCAGGTGGTCGGCAAGCCGATGACGGTGACCGAGTGGAACGCCGAGCCCTTTCCCACCCCCGATCGCCACTCATTGCCGCTGTACATCGCCGGCACCGCCAGCCACCAAGGCTGGGACGGGCTGATGCAATACGCCTACAGCCAGCAAAAATTCATCGAAGGTTGGCGCACCGCCGACAACTGGCACGCCTACAACGACCCGGCGCTGCTCGCCACCCTCCCCGCCGCGGCCCTGCTCTACCGGCGCGGGGATGTGCGCAAGGCCACCACGCGCTATGTGTTCGCGCCAACGCCCGAGACCCTCTACAACCGCGCTATCAGCCCGAACAGCTCGGCCCTGCTGCGCACGGCCTGGGAGAAAGGCCGGCTGCAGATCGCCATGCCTGCCACGCCTCAGCTGCCGTGGTTGCAGCCCAGCGTCATCCCGGGTGACGCGAAAGTGCTGCGCGATCCAGACCAGTCACTACTGGACGCCACCGCCAGCGAGTCCACCAGCGACACCGGCGAGCTCAAACGCAACTGGCAAAAAGGGCTGTACACCATCGATACCGCCATGACCCAGGTCGCCACCGGCTGGCTGGGTGGCCAGTCGGTCCAACTGAGCAACATCCAGGTCCAGATACAGACCCCCTATGCCAGTGTTGCGGTGCAAAGCCTCGATGCCAAGCCATTGAGCCAGTCGCGGACGATGCTGATCTCGCTGGGCACCCGCGCCGTGCCCCGCGAGGATGACAAGACGCCCTTCCATGTCGAGCCCCTCGCCGGCACCCTCAGCGTCAAGGCTTTGCCAGGCTTGAAACTGTTCGCGCGCAATGCCGCAGGGAAAGAAACGCAGCTGCCTGCGGACTACGACAATGGGCGCTACAACATCCGCCTCGATGGCCAGCGCATGTCCAATTGGCTGTTCCTCAAATAGCCATCTAGAGTCTGCAAAGGCCTGTTGCGGCAACCGGCGCGCCCGGTTGCCACAAAGGGACGTCCGTACGGGCAGCAGCTTCCAGGAGGTTTGCATGAAGTTCTTGGTGGTCGGTGGTGCAGGCTACATCGGTTCGCACATGGTCAAGCACTTGCTGGCCGAGGGGCATGACGTGGTGGTGGCTGACCTTGCACCCACACGGCCCCGGATCAAATGGGTGGAACTCGACATCGCCGATGCAGCTGCACTGGATGCCCTGTTCGCCGAATACAGCTTCGATGCAGTGTTCCATTTCGCCTCGTTCATCCAGGTGGGCGAGTCGGTCACGGAGCCTGGCCGGTACTATCAGAACAACGTGGCGGCGACCCTGGTGCTGTTGCAGGCCATGGTTCGCGCCGGGGTCAAGCGGCTGATCTTCTCTTCCACCGCCGCCGTGTATGGCGACCCGCAGTATGTGCCGATCGACGAGCAGCACCCCAAGGCGCCGATCAACCCCTATGGCTGCAGCAAATGGATGGTGGAACAGGTTCTCCAGGACTTCGACCGCGCCTACGGCTTGCGCTCGGTGTGCCTGCGTTACTTCAATGCCGCCGGGGCAGACCCCGAGGGTGAATGTGGCGAGCGCCACGAGCCGGAAACCCACCTGATCCCGCTGATCCTGCAAGCGGCCTCGGGGCGGCGCCCCGCCATCACCGTGTTCGGCCGCGACTACGACACCCCCGACGGTACCTGTATTCGCGACTATATCCATGTAGCCGACCTGGCCTCGGCCCATGCGCTGGCAGTGGACTACCTGGTTGCCGGTGGCGCCAGCACCGCGTTCAACTTGGGCAACGGCCTCGGGTTCTCCGTGCAGCAGGTGATCGACACCGTGCGTGATGTGACGGGGCGTGAAGTGTGCGTCGAGGACGCGCCACGCCGCGCCGGCGACCCGCCGCGGCTGGTGGCAGATGCCGGAAAGGCCAGGCAGGTGCTCGGCTGGCAACCGGTCTATGGCTCGCTTGAGGCGATCGTGCGCCACGCCTGGAACTGGGAAAAAAAATACCCCTGGGCTTGACCCCAGGGGCACGCTTCACCGCTTTACTCAGTAATAGTCGCGGGTCTCGGGCTCAGCCTTGTTCAACACGGCGCCGATCATGTTGGCGGTGGCCAGGTGGTACAGGCAGTCTTCGATATCCTTCTTGCTGTTCACACCATTGGCGACCACCAGCAGCACGCAGTCGATCTTGGGCAGCACGGTGATCGCGTCATCCGAGCTGAGCAAAGGCGGCAGGTCGAAGATGCAGATACGCGATTCGTAGCGATCACGCAGGTCGGTGATCAAGTTGCCCACCTTGGCCGAAGACAACATCTCGGTGGACATCGGGATCGGTTCCCGGGTCGGCAGCACCACGAAACGTGGCAATGTCGGGTTCACCAGCACCTCCTCAAGCCCTGCCTTGTCGGCCAGCAGGTCATTGAGCGCCCGGTCCATCGGCAGGCCAAGGGTACTGCCGACCCGCGGCCGACGCAGGTCGAAGTCGACCAGCAGCGCCGTCTTGTTGGTGTGGTGGGCAATGCTCATGGCCAGGTTGATCGCCAGCACCGTCTTGCCCGCTGCGGGCGTCGGCGAGGTGATCGCCAGGGTGCGCCAGCCGTTCTCTTCCATGGTCTGCAGCACCTGGGTGCGCAGCAGGTCGAACGCCCAGTTCATGTTCGAGTTCTTGTTGTAGGCCACGATCCGGTGGCGCTCAAGGTGCTCCGCGCGCAGCGGTACCACCTTGGTTTGCACATAGTCGAACGGGCCAAGCACGTCGGTTCGCTGAACCAGCGGTGCCGGCAGTTTTTCGGCAGGTGGAACCTGATGAAGGCCTTTGCCGATTGCTGGCGTATTCCTGTCCATTGCTGCGCTCCCTAGCCAAACCGCGCCATAGTTTTAAACAGTAGTAGATCCAGCGGCATGTAGAACAGATGCACAAGCAGCAGCAGGACCAACGCCATCACCAACGCACCAATGATCGCCCACACTCGCATTTTTTTGCGTCGCGCCTGCTCGGCCTGGGTGGAAATGAACGGAACGGCTACCAGCACGCGCCGGCCGAGCACGCTCTCCAGTGCGCCGACACCACGTACCCGCTGATTGAGCAACTCAAGCAGCATCACCAACGCCCCGCCACCGGCAGGTGCGAGCACCAGGCCCAATGCGACGATTTTCTTGCGGTTGGGTTTTACCGGCTTCTCCGGCATCAGCGGTGGCTCCAGCAACACGAAGCGCTCGGCTTTGTTTTCCTGCTCCAGGCTTTCGGTGATCTTCGCCCCCATTTCCTTGGCGCGGATCTCTTCGTACTTCTTGCGTGCGTTGTCATGGTCACGCATCAGGGTGACCAGGCCGCGCTCGACTTGCGGGGCCTGAAGTATCTCCGCTTCGTAACCTTCGATCTTGCTGCTCAGCTGGCGCTTCTGCTCGGCCAGCGAGGCAATCCGGTCCTGGGCCGCCACCAGCTTGGCCCGGGCCCGGGCCACGTCGAGGCTCACGCCCGAGGCGGCGTTGGCTTTGCTGCCGCTGGCCTGCAGCGCATCGATCTTGCGCTTGACCGCCAGCACGTCCGGATGCGCTGGCGTGTAGCGAGTCAGCAGCCGGGCGTACTCTGCCTTGAGGCTGGGCAGGTCCTGCATCTGGTCGGCTGCACCGGAACGTGCGCCATCGGTCTTGGTCGCAACCCCCGCATTCGCCGCCGACAGCTCCAGCTCCATGTAGCGAAGCTCCTCCTGGGCGCTCTTGTAGTCGCGATCGACTTCGCGGAACTCCAATTCCGAGCGCGACAGCATGCTCATGCGCAATGCCTGATTCTCCGGCAAGGCATTGGCATTGGCCTGTTTGAAATCGGCAAGCTGGTTCTCCAAGGTGGCCAGCTCGGCGCCGAGCTTGTTGGCTTCCTGGGTGAGGAACTCGGTGGTTTCACTGGCCCGCTCGGTGCGTTGCTTCATGTTCTCGTTGAGGAACAGGGTGACCAGTTCGGTGGCAACTTCCTTGGCCACTTCCGGGCGTTTGTGCTCGAACGAGACGTTGAACGCCACCGTGGTCTCGCCGCGCCCCTTGACGAAGGTGCTGAGGGTGGTGACCAGGATCGCGTTGCGCATCTGGTCGATCTTGTCCGACTCGCTGAGCTGGTGACCCTTGTCGTTGAACAAGCCGTACTTGTCCATGATCTGCAGCAGGTTCTCGCGGGTCATCACGCGCTGGCGAATGACCTCGATGCGCTCATCGGCAAAGCTGTTGTTGTTCGCCGAGACCAGCTCCGGCGAGATCTGCTGTGACTCCACCAGGATGGTGCCGGTCGACTGAAAGGTGGGCGGCACCGTCAGGGCAACCCCGACCGTCACCGCCAGGATGACGATCATGCTCAACCCCAACAGCAGGGCCCGGTCCTTGATGATGGCGAGGTAATCTTTGACGGACATCTCGTATTCAGTCTTCATGGCGGGCCCACGCTGAAAGTCAAAGGTCTGGGAGTCTGTAGGTCAGGGTCAATCCAATGATCGTAGCTTCTGCATCCGGCACGTCGTCCTGCTGGCGTTGCTTGTACATCATCGACAGGCGCAGGTCCCAGAACGGCGAGAACTCATGGCTGGCCCAGGCGCTGTAGGTCTGCAGGGTGTTCGGCGTCTGGCCCTTGCTGTCCTGCCAGGACGCTTCGAGGCCCACACGGTTGGTCTCGCTCACGGCATAGCTCCACAGCCCGCGCACCATGTCGAGTTCGGCGAAACCACCCTCGGCGCTGGCGACGGTACTGCGCTCGGCACTGAAGCTGGCAGCGGCACGCTCACCGTTGTAGTCGAGCGCCACCCCACCCTCGCCACGGCGCCCGCCCCCGGATCCGGAGACCTGGTTGACGCCAGCGTGCACGGTACTTACAAGCCGGTCGGTCAGCTGGTACTTCACGCCGACGGTCGGGGTATAGCTGTTGGTGGCCCGCGCCGTATCGGTCTGCTCGGGTTCGTAGCGACGCACCAGCAGGCCAGTGAACACATCGGTGCGGGCGTTCCAGGCATAAGTCAGGGTAGTGGCGTTGGCATACTCGTCGTAACCCGTCAGCGTGGTAATGTCATAACGGGCGTGGGAGTAGGTGGTCTGGTTGTCCAGGGTGGTGCGATCGGTGAGGGCGTGGGTCCAGGTGCCCGTCAGCAAGGTCATCTTCTGGGTGCCGTCGGTGGTCACTACGCCGGTGTCCAGAACGCTGCCGGACAAGGTCGAGCTTTCGACATACTGCGCCTTGAGCCCGAAGCGCCCCTTGTCGGTATCGCGTTGCCAGCCAAGGCTGACATCGGGGTCTTCACGGTTGTCCATCACATTGGTGTCGGACGAGCGCAGCACATGCACGCCGAGCCCCAGGTTTACCTGGTCGCGGCCGTAGGTGCCGACAAGGTTGTACGTGGGCTCGATGAGTGTGCGCATAACACCCTTCTCGTCAGACGTCAGCAACAGCGGGTTGCTGTCGTACTCGACGGTCGTGGGGACCACGACCGAAGACTGCCAGTTGGCGGCCTGTACCAGGCCGGAAAACGGCATCATCATGATTGCCGTTGCAACGCTTGTTGTTCGAATAATTGGCACTATGCGGTCTTAATATTGAGTCAGACAGATCAGGGAACGACCAGTGTGTCGCCCGCCTGGAGTTGGAAGTTGGTGGACAGGTCACGCCCGGAAACCAGATCCTTGTAACGCACCGGCAGCACCTTTTGTGTCGCGCCCGTACCGCGAATGACCTTGATGGCGCTTTCATCGGCGAACTTGTCCAGGCCGCCCGACATGCTCAACGCCTGCAGCACAGCGGTAGGACCAGCCATGGGCACCGGGCCAGGCTTGATCACCTTGCCCTGCACATAGACAAGGTTGCCGGCGGTACCGGTTACCACGACGCTGACATTGGGCTCGGCGAGGTATGCCTTCAAACCGGCACTGATTTTCTGCGCGGCAGCGGTCGGGTCGAGCCCGGCCACATTGACTCGTCCCGCCAACGGGAAGGTGATGCTGCCATCAGGCAGGACGGTGGTTTCCTGGCGCAGGGTTTCTTCCTGCCAGACCGAGATCATCACTCGGTCGCCAGGGCTCAGCAGATAGGGGGTAGCGGATGGGTCATCAGCACGGCTGGCACCGGACCACAGCATCAGCACGCACAGCACAGCAGACATTAGACGTACCATGGGGGTCCCTCCGGCCTGATGGCCTGCAAAGAGCACTGATTGAGAACAACGCACTACATCTCGCTCTGGTCGCGACGAAAACCACCGCCGCGATGGCCCCGATCATCCTGGAAGCCAGTACCGTCTTGCGCCTGAACGCTGACACCTCAGCGTCAGGCCCGCCGGCTACTGGAATATAGCAATGGTAGGAAAATTGACAAGCTTCTGTAGGATGCCAGGGCCGCCAACAACAGATTTCACCTGTCAATTTACTGGCTTATTACCAAAAAGCATTGCAACTTTTAAGACAGCCTTTGAACGCTCACACAACTCATTGACGCACTTCAAATTTTACTTCTGTTGGCAACAGCAACAAAACCGATCACCGCAAAAGCGAACAGCCAACCCGCCGTCGCCAAAGGAATAACGCTGGCATGGCTCATATAGGAATCGGCTGCCCTTGCGGCGCCGCTCAACAGGACCAACAGGAAAATCGATTTAATGAAGAGTGTCGAGCGCATAATCCCCTCCTGCACAAGAGGATGAACGTTATTGTTGGGGAACAAAGACTGTTTCGCTGTTGAATTTGAGCTTATGGGCACAATGACACTACGTCAACGATCCGGCACCATAATAAATCTCAATCGAAGACCTCTGTTCATGTCAATTTCTCGCCAGATGAAATATGCAGAGATTTGGCATTGATACAGCCCGGGCGAATAGCTGCGAAAGGTGTTTATCTTCGGCCATTTTCGGTTTACCACAAGAGCGCTTGAAAGGCCCATCAAACTTCTGAAGTGACCAGGCAGCGGCTCGGGTGTTTCATTGATGAGAAGCCAAATGCTAATGCTTCGGCTTACAGTCAAAACATCAACGCCCCGCTTCCATGGCCACCGGCATCAGTGCAGGGCCAGGTTCACAATGGCATCAAGTCCAGCGTGCGCTCCACTTCTGCCACATCGATCCGAAAGCCATCACCCTCCGGCAAACCGACCACAAAGCCGAAATGCTGGTGATCGCGATCGGTCAGGTACTTGTAGTAACTGACAAACCGGTTCGGCGGCTGCAAGGTCAGCACGCAGCCACCTGGCTGCAGCACGTTGACGCCATGCACCAGCTGGCTGCCCTCGACGCCGATCACCACCTGTGCCCCCGCGCAGGCGGCGACGATACTCGGCACATCGGCCCGGAGCGGGTCGATGATGCGAAAACCTCGGGTCTTGGCCAGGTGTTCGGCGACCGCGATTTCATTGCGCAACAAGCGCAAGTCGCCATCGCCACCACGCAAGATGAACACCCCCGGGTGGGGCGCTGCATTCACATGCGCCAGCAACTTCTGACCCATCGCGCGGTAGCGGGCATGCCGGCTGCGGTTGTTGCAGTGGTCGTCGAATAAAACCAGCTCGCGGAAAAACGCACTGTGCAGCCGCAGCGGTCGCATATCCAGCCAGTCTTCATAGGCCGGGGCCTGGGTGAACAGCGGGAATCGCGCGGACGGCGCGGTGGTCACCGGCACCCCTTCGTCACAGGCCAGGGCATAAGTGACGCAGTCTTCCATCAGCCAGGTACCAAACCACGAATTGCCGTTCTGCGTGCAATAAACGGCGCCACGCTTGATCTCGTGGTCAACGCTGATCCGTGGGAAGGTGCTGGGTTTTCGCGATAACCAATGGCTGGCATTGCCCTTGTAGAGCGCGCCGTCGACCAGCCAGGCGTCCTTGATCAGGTAGCCACGGGTTGCGCCCTGCTCGATGCACACCCCGCCCTCCATGGTCCGTGCGGGGTGGACGTAAGGATAGAAACGCTTGCCCTCCCAGCCGGTCACCCGCTCCAGCTGGCCTGGTAGATAGAAGGCCGCAGGCGAAACCGTGGTCTCCCCAGGCGCAATGTCCCAGCTTTTGTCCGCAATACTTTTAAGGTCGATGTCCGGTTTGCGCCCAAGGCGCTTTCTGGCCATGTTCTTGTAAGCGGCCAGCGTCCAGGTACTACGACGTGTTGGCGGCGCACTGAAATTCGAAATTCCACTTCCCATTGGGTCCCCCTGCTTGAACACAGAGTCACTGGCTTGTGCAACATGCGCCAAAAACCCTGAACCTTAACTGGACACGACTCGCTCCATGGTCGGTGGTTTCTGCACGCTGGCGTAGCGGCTGCGCAGGTTCTCCAGAAACTGCTCGCCCGCACCTTTTGCGCCATACAGGTAGATCTTGTGCAGGCCGCCGAACACCATTTCATGGTACCGACTGGCGACTTCCTCATCGCTTGGCCCGTCGGGCACACCCAGGTGCAGTGTCAGCTTGTTGCCTTCGACGGCGAACAAGGGGGTATCCCAGAGAAACTGGGCAACCCCCGCCTTGGGCAATCGGACGAACATGTACGCGTGGTTGTTCAAGCCATCGATGTCCCCACCGCGTCGTCTTTTCCACTTCAGCAGCCCGTCATCCGGTCGCGCCACGCACAGGCCGATGTCGTAATAGTCGTAGCCCTGCTCCAGGGCCCACTCGAGGGCCATGTAGGTAGTGATCGAGTTGACTTCACGCAGGCGTTTCGCGTCGGCGAACACCGCTTCGCAATAACCGAAGCGCAGGGTGCTCCAGTAACGTTTGCCGCCACGGGTGATCTCGCAACCCAGGTGGCAGGCAACCACCTCGCCCTCCAGCGTGATCAGGTCGAGCCGGCCGACCCCCTTGGCCAGGCGGAACACATCGTCGGTGGGAAACTGCGCGGCATGAATACCCTGCCGTGCCGAGGCGTACGGGCGCAGCAGCTCGCGATCGGCCATGGCGATCTCGTCATCGTCCAGGGTCTGGCGCATCTGATAAAGCGGCCGGTTCTTGCGGATACTGCGGCGCAGCTCACTGTCGTAACGCGCGGTGATCTCCTCCAGCGGGCGCCCCAACGGCACCACGGCGCTCAGGTAATGCGGTACGTTCAAGGCGCCTGTGGTCGGCATCTCGCTCACCACCACCACGTGCCCCGATGCTGCAGGCTGCACCTGCTCGTTGGCGGCGGACGCATTGCCCTGCCCCTTGCCGCCGATGAGCAACTTGGCCATCTCCCGGCCCTGCTTGCGACCGATGTAGAGAATTTCGTAGGGGCTTTCCTGTTGCAGACGGAACCTGGCTATTTCCCAGCGCCAGAAACAGGCGCGCCCAAGAAAATCGCGTAACTTGTTTGATACATTCCTCAGTTCATAGCGCATGGAGGGTGATATGAACCTACGGGCAACAGCCACCAAGTATTGTTTCATCGCGCGTCAACGTCCCTTGCTGTTGTCGGATGGACACACCTGAATAAAACCACCTAAGTGCTTGAAGCGCCAACCTAACCATCTGATATTCAACACTTATAAAGTCATTAACTGCACTCACATTCAGAAACAATTAAAGGTGCAGGAAAATCACTTTGCAAGCGGCACATTGCTATCAAGGCCAGGTATTCCTTGGCGCCAATTTAATATCCAAGCACAGTGTCATCAGGTCTGCCTGCCTATCGTCCCCGCCATTAGCTATCTACCGCACCCACTGAGTCTTTTCGGGGCCTGCTGTTCGCTCGATAGAACAGGAGTCACCGCATGCCCTACCCGGATATCAACCCGCATCAACAGCTACTCGAACAACAGCTTCCTGGCTGGACCCAAGCGCTACCAGCCGAAAACTGGCAAACCCTGCGCGGCGTACTGGAACCCGCCCAAGGGCTGCCCGGGGCAGAGGCCGACTGGTTCAACAATGCCGCCCCCGACCTGCGCGAAACCCTGCTCGCCAGCCAGGACCGCCTGGCACGCTCGCAACAGGCCTTGTCCCACGCACTCAAGGGGCTGCAGCAAATAAGCCAATTCTGCGAGCCCCTGCTGCAGGCACAACTGGCGCAAGACGGCATCCTCGCACCTGCACGTGACACCCAGCTGTTGCATGTGCAGCGCGAGTGGTCCTGGCTCGGCACCCGCTTTCTGTACAGCAGCGAACGGCACAGCCTGCTGCAGGCGGCATTGCTCAACTTTGGCGGCGATGAGTCGTTCGACAGCCACAGCGCAATTGCTGCTGCAGCCGACATCAACGTGCAGCCGATCACCGTTGAAGGTTTCGCGCCAATCGGTTTCGACACCCCAGGCGCTACCGTTCAGATGACATCCGAGGCCTACCAGGTCAGCGCCCTGCCCCTCACGCCCCAGGCCTTTGCCAGCATCTGCAGGCAACTTGACCTGGGCCAGCGATACCAGGAGCACCTGCAGCACATCTTCGACGGCAGCGACAGGGCACGCTTGCGCGCCCTGGCCGTGGCGGTGCTACGCGACCGCTTGCGGGTGGCGGCTGATGTCGGTTACCTGCGCCACGCCCTCAGCGGCACCGCCCGCGATGCAGTGGAGCGCCTGCTCAACGGTGAGCCCGGCCACTGCTGGATGCTCGCGCTGTTCGGCATCCCCTTGCATGAGGTGCTGCTGATCGACGCTGGCAAGGCCGGCCTGCTGCTTTACCTTCCCGGCCACAGCCCGGCATTGCAACTGTGCAAGGATCAGCCATCAGTGGAGGCCGCGCTGGCGCAACGCTTGATCGACCCGCAAGCCCGCCAGCGCTTCCTGGCCTACTTGCCACTTGACCAGCGCGCACAGTTCCTCGATTTGCTGCGCCAGAACCTCGACGCCAGCGGCCTCGGTCTCAGTGACCAGACCTGGGTCAGTTCCAGCCCGGCGAACCTGTACCTGACCCTCACCCCAGTACCTGGCGAATTATTCGGTTTTCTTCAGGATCGGCACCTGGCGCGGCTCAAGGCCGAAGCGCGTCTGCTGGCAGTCCCGACCGCCGATGCCGACGCGCAGGCGCGCAGGCGCCGTCTGGACGAGTGGTTGAGCCTTGGCATGGATGTACTGACCGTTGCCGGCTTTTTTGTCCCTGGGGTCGGCACCCTGCTGCTTGCCGTCATCGCCTGCCAACTGCTGGACGAGGTCTACGAGGGCTATGAGGCATGGAGCATCGGCGATCGCCACCTGGCTCTGCGTCACCTTGAGGCCGTCGGGCTGAACCTGGCCTTGATCGGAGGCCTGCATGTGGCCGGCAAGGTGTTGCCGAAGCTGTTCAACAGCCCACTGATGGAAAGCCTCGACCAGGTGCGCGTGGCCGACGGCAGCCGACGGTTGTGGCGCCCGGAGCTTGCTCCCTACCACAGCCCGATGGCCCTGCCTGAGACGCTGCAAGCCAACGCCAGCGGGCAGTTCGAGCATGACGGCAGGTATTTCATTCGCATCGACGGGCATCTGTATGAACAGCGCCTAGACCCACAGCTCAAGCGCTGGCGCATCGTTCACCCGGAGCGCAACGACGCCTATCAGCCGCTGCTTGAGCACAATGGCGAGGGCGCCTGGCATGCCGAGCACGAACAGCCTCAGGACTGGGGCCTGGTCTACCTGATACGGCGCTTGGGGCCGGAGTTCGAGGGCTTCACTGATGACGAGCTGCGCCGGGCAACGCAGGTGTGCGGCCTGAGCGAGGACGCCCTGCGCCGCGTTCACCTGCGGTCCAGGCCCACCCCGCCGCTACTGGCCGATACCCTGGCACGCCTGCGTGCCGAGCAGCAGGCCCTGGCCCGGATGGCGCAGGACGCCAACCTCGCCCACGCGCCACTGTTCGAGGGTTACTACAACCCAGCCCGCCCTGCTGACCCACTGGTCGATCAACTGCTGATCGACCACCCACGCCTGACCCGGCCGCTGGCCACACGCCTGGTCGCCAGGCTGGCGGCCGCCGAGCGCAGCCAACTGCCAGCCTGGCTCGACAATGCCGCCCGCCAGGTGGCAAGCGACTTGCCCCTCACCCGTGCCCTGGAAGGCGTGTGGTTACCACAACTGGCCTCAGCCAACAGCGAGCGCCTGGTGCTCATGTGCGTGGAGCGGATGTCCGGCCGCTCGACGCTACGCCTGGAACTGCGCGCTGGCAGCCCCCAGGGACCAGTGCTGCGTGCCATCGGCCCCAGCCAGGCAACCGAGCGCTACACCCTGATCAAGTCCGCCGAGGGGTATGAGGCTTACCGTGGTGAGCGCCCGGCAGCCGGCACGGTCGATCAAGACCTGTGCCGCGCACTGGTTCAGGTTTTTTCCAGCGCCCGGCTACAGGCGCTGGGGCTGCGCATCAAGGGCGCCGAAGGTTTGCGCGAGCAGGTGCTGGCCCTGGCCCAGGATGATCGGCAGGGCCTGGCCAGACAGCTCTGGGGCGGCGCTCCCGCGTGGAGGCGACAGGGCGGACTGCGCGGCGGCGATGCAGGTGGCAGCTACCCACTGCCGTTGCTGCGTGACGCCACCCGTGGACGCTACCGGCGTCTGTACCCCAGCGCCGATGACCAACAGTTCCTTGACGACCTGTCGCGCTGGCACCATCAGGGCATTACCCCGGAGTTCGCGCTGGGCAGGCTGGAAGCGCGCCTGCAACGTCTGCGCGACGACTTGGCCGAATGGTCGGCCAGCTCCCCCAGGCGCCAGCGCGCAGTGCGCCCGATCATCGATGCCTGGCACCGCGACTCACCCAGCCCAATCACCCCGCAGCACGGCATCCAGGCGCTGGACCTAGCGGGCCTCGAACTGACCAACGAGGATATCGCCAGCCTCGCCCTGCCGGACGACTTCAGGCACGTCGAGGAGCTTGAGCTCAGCAGCAACCCAGAGTTGAGCTGGCTGCACCCGGAGTTCCTCGAGCGTTTTCCACTGCTGGAGCGCCTGCACCTGCGGGACAACCGATTCGCCACCTTACCGGAGCTGGCCATGCCAGAGCGGTTGATCTCGCTCGACTTGCAAGGCAACCGCATCACCTGGGATGACCTGGCCCAGGCGCGCCTGGAGCGCTCGCCCAACCTGCTGCACCTGGACCTCTCGGATAATCCATTGCTGCGCGCGCCCGACCTTGGCAACCTGCGTGACCTGTTACTGGTAAGCCTCGACAACACCAGCCTCACGCAGTTGCCACTGGGGCTGGACAGCCTGCCAACGCCTACTGAAGCCAGCGACGGCATAAGTCTGTCGGTGCTGGACCTATCCGACAACCAGTTCACGGCCCTGCCGCAGGGGGTGGTGTTCCCGGAGCACGTCGCCCGGGCCATGGAGCTGGAGAGCGATTGGCTGACGCCCGCGATGCGGGGCCAGATCGATGCCTACTACCAGGCGCATGGCATCGACCTGCTGGTGGCCGACTACCAGTATGAAGAACTCCTTGAGGGCACTACTGTTGCCCAACAGGCAATCTGGCAGCGGCTGCCCGTTGCCTACCGCCGCGGGCTGCGCGCCGTTCTGGTCAACGATGCCTTCATGAATGACCCGGATGCCGCACGGCAGGAGCTCTGGCGGCGCCTGCAGCGCATCGATTCAGAACCCGTGATGCATGACTATGCGATGAGCCAGGCGCCCTGGCGGATACTCGAGCTGCCCATGTAGCGCAACCTGCAGCGGCGACGCTCACTCCCTGGCCGGGCGCCGCCGTTCACGGTGCTCGGCCAGCCAGTGCTGCAAGGCCGGCGCCGGCATCGGCCGGCCAAGCAAGAAGCCCTGCCCCTGGTCACACCCGGCGTTGCGCAGAAAATCGTACTGTTCCTGAGTTTCGATCCCTTCGGCGGTAATCCTGAACCCCAGGGCATGCCCCAGGTCGATGATCGCCCGGGCGATGGCCACCGCGTCGTCGTCGCCAGGCAGGTCCTTGATGAAGGCGCGGTCGATCTTCAAATGGTCGATCGGCAGCGCGCGCAGGTAGGCCAGCGACGAATAACCCGTGCCAAAGTCGTCCACCGCAGTGGCCACGCCCATCGCCTGCAGCTGCGCCAGCACCGCGCAGGCCTGTTGCTGGCTCTCCATCAGCAGGCTCTCGGTGATCTCCACTTCCAGCAGGCTGGCCGGCAGCCCGTGCAGCTCCAGGGCGCAGGCCAGGGCGCAGACATAGTCGCTGCGCTCGATCTGCAGCGCCGCCACGTTGATCGCCAGCGGCCCGGGCAGCAGGTCCTGGGCTCGCCACTGCGCCAGCTGCGCGCATGCCAGTTCCAGCACCCGCTCGCCCAGCGGAATGATCAGCCCGGTGCGCTCGGCCAACGGAATGAACTCACCCGGAGACACCAGGCCATGTTGCGGGTCGCGCCAGCGTAGCAGCGCCTCGACCCCTTCCAGGCAGCCACTGAACAGGTCGAGCTTGGGCTGGTACCACAGCTCGAACTCGTTGTATTCCAGGGCCCGGCGCAGGTTGCGTTCCAGCTCCAGGCGCTGCTGCAGGCGTTCGGTCATGTCCGGGTGGTACGGCCGCCAGGCGTTGCGGCCGCTCTCCTTGGCCGCATACATGGCGGTGTCGGCGTGGCGCAGCAAGCTGTCGGCGTCCTCGCCATGCTGCGGGCACCAGGCCAGGCCAATGCTGCCGGTGACCAGGCTGGCATTGCCGTTGAGGTCGAACGGGCGCTGCAGGCAACGCAGCACGGCGCGGATCTGGTGGCTGACCTGGCCTTGCGCGCCCTGCAGCATGAACACGAACTCGTCGCCGCCCAGCCGGCAGACCCGATCCTGAGTGTCCAGTTCCTGCAGGAAACGCGCGGTGGCCTGCTGCAGCAGCAGGTCGCCCATGGGGTGGCCGAGGCTGTCGTTCACCTGCTTGAAGCCGTCGATATCGAGCATCAGCACCGCCAGGCCATGGCCCTGCTCGATGGCCGCATTCAACTGCTGCAGGAACAGCACACGGTTGGGCAGCCCGGTGATGGTGTCGTAGTGGGCCAGCCGCTCCAGCTGGGCCTGGTATTGACGCAGCTCGCGGTTACGCAGTGCCAGCAGGCGCTGCTTGCGATTGAGCTGTGCAACGAACAGGCTGAACAGGCCGGTGGTGGTCAAGGCAAACAGGAACAGCGGCGAGGCAAACAGATTGAGCGCCGACCAGCCGCCGCGCGGCGCGGCCACCAGTTGCCAGAGGCCGCCGGGCACATCCACGCTGACCTTCACCTGGGGCGCCTCGAACAACTGCGCATCCCCCCAGATCACCTCGCCGTCGGCGCCCTTGCCATCACTGCCACGCACGGCCAGTTCGAAACCCGCCTCCGGGCGCAGCCCGGCGGTGAGCAGCAGGCGGTCGATATCGGCAACGACCGAGAGGTTGCCCCAGTACAATTTCACCCCGCGCTTGCCGGTGACGAAGATCGGCCGCCGGTAAATCAGCCCCCGGCCGCCCTGCAACAGTTGCAGCGGGCCTGCCAGTACCGGAGCCTGCCGGTCACGCGCCGACACCAGCAGCGGAAACTGCAGCGGCAAAAGCCGGTAATCGAGGCCAAGCAGCCGCTCGTTGCCCTCCAGCGGGTAGACATCGCTCACCACATCACCCGGCGCCAGGGCGATATGGCGCATGTAAGGCACCGAAGCCAAGGCATCCCTGGCCATGCCGTGAAAATGCTCGACACTGATGCTGCCGTCGGCGCTGATCAGTTGGGCGATGCCCTCGGCCTCGCTGAACGCCGCGCGCAACTGCGCCTCCAGCGCACCGCGCACACCGGACAGGCGCGCGGCAAGGTTGGCCACCTGCTCGGCCTGCTCGCGTTGGGCGTCAAGGTGGCCGAGCACCGTGGACAGGCCGATCCCGACCACGGCGAAACCTACCGGCAGCAGGCGATTGAGGGTACGGCGCAGGGCGCCCTGTTCGGGCAAGGGGTCATCGAGTGCGGGGCGATTGTTGCTGGTCATAGGCCTGACATCGGAGTCGATTCATGCTGTATCGGCGCGCCCCGGGCAATGTTGAGCCAGACTGGTTTTTTTCCTGCGCGGGGTGCATGCTCGGATGCTGAAGCGTTTCACCCAGCCAAATACAAGAGGTGCTAGCCCCATGGAACGTCTGCTCGACTCGCTGTTTCCCACCCCTGACGACATCCCCGCGCAATGGCGCCTGGGCGAGCCCCTGGAGCAACGCGACTACCTGGTGGCCGGTGAACTCAGGCACTGGGACGGCCCGCTGGCCACGGTGCACAGCCCGGTGTGGCTCAAGCACGCTGACGGCGAGCGCCAGGTGACCCTCGGCAGCGCGCCGCTGCTCGACGCCGACACCGCCCTTACCGCCCTGGACGCCGCGGTCCAGGCCTATGACAAGGGCCGCGGCGCCTGGCCGACGATGCGCGTGGCCGAGCGCATCCAGCATGTCGAAACCTTCCTGGCGCGTATGCGCGAACAGCGCACGGCGGTGGTCAAGCTGCTGATGTGGGAGATCGGCAAGAACCTCAAGGACTCCGAAAAAGAGTTCGACCGCACCTGCGACTACATCGTCGATACCATCAATGCCCTCAAGGATCTCGACCGCCGCTCCAGCCGCTTCGAACTGGAACAAGGCACCCTCGGCCAGATCCGCCGCGCCCCGCTGGGCGTGGCGCTGTGCATGGGCCCCTACAACTACCCGCTCAACGAGACCTTCACCACGCTCATCCCGGCGTTGATCATGGGCAACACCGTGGTGTTCAAGCCAGCCAAGTTCGGCGTGCTGCTGATCCGCCCGCTGCTCGAAGCCTTCCGCGACAGCTTCCCGGCCGGGGTGATCAACGTGATCTATGGCCGTGGCCGCGAAACCGTCAGCGCCCTGATGGCCAGCGGCAAGATCGACGTATTCGCCTTCATCGGCACCCACAAGGCCGCCGCCGACCTGAAAAAACTGCACCCACGCCCGCACCGCCTGCGCGCAGCGCTTGGCCTGGACGCCAAGAACCCCGGCATCGTCCTGCCCCAGGTCGACCTGGACAACGCCGTCGAAGAGGCGGTCACCGGCGCCCTGTCGTTCAATGGCCAGCGCTGCACCGCGCTGAAGATCCTGTTCGTCCATGAAGACGTGGTCGAGCCATTCCTCGACAAGTTCCAGCGCAAGCTCGCCGCGCTCAAGCCCGGCATGCCCTGGGAGCCCGGCGTGGCGCTGACGCCACTGCCCGAGCCGGGCAAGCTCGACTACCTCGACGGCCTGGTGGCCGATGCCACCGGCAAGGGCGCGCAGGTGCTCAATGAGGGCGGAGGCCTGAGCCGTGGTTCGTTCTTCTACCCCGCCCTGCTCTACCCGGTCAGCCAGGCCATGCGCATCTACCATGAGGAGCAGTTCGGCCCGCTGGTGCCGGTGGTGCCCTATCGTGACCTGCAGACCGTGATCGACTACGTGCTCGATTCGGACTACGGCCAGCAACTTAGCCTGTTCGGCAACGACCCCGCCACCATCGGCGCGCTGGTCGACACCTTCGCCAACCAGGTTGGCCGCATCAACATCAATGCCCAGTGCCAGCGCGGGCCGGACACCTACCCGTTCAATGGCCGCAAGAACAGCGCCGAGGGCACGCTGTCGGTGCATGACGCGCTGCGGGTGTTCTCCATCCGCACGCTGGTGGCGACCAAATTCCAGGAGGCGAACAAGGAACTGATCAGCGAGATCATCCGCAATCGGCAGTCGAGCTTCCTGACCACCGACTACATCTTCTGACCGACGCCGCCGCCCCGCGTTTGCAAAACGCGGGGCGGCGCGTTTTTTATAGGCAATCAATCTAAACCTGAGGTCGATTTCCTGCCCGCCTGTACGACTCTAAGTCACCACCGTGGCGCAACGCGCACATGGCCCACCCAGGTGAAAGGAGAGTACGCAAATGGCAGTCAAGCCCATCCCCGAAGGCCAGCACAGCATCACCCCCTACCTCGGCATCAAGGACGCCGCCAAGGCCATCGAGTTCTACAAGAAAGCCTTCGGCGCGGTCGAGATGTTCCGCCTTGAAGACCCCCAAGGCCGCGTCGGCCATGCCGAACTGAAAATCGGCGATTCCTCGCTGATGCTCGGCGACCCCTGCGACATGCCGAACACCCTCAAACCGAGCCAGACCATCGAACACCCGGCCGTCGGCCTGCACCTGTACGTCGAGGACTGCGACAAGGTCTACGCCCAGGCGATCGCCGCTGGCGCCAAGCCGTTGAGCGAGGTGAAGGACCAGTTCTATGGCGACCGCAGCGGCACGCTGAAAGATCCGTTCAACAACATGTGGTTCATCTCGACCCACAAGGAAGACCTGAGCGTCGAGGAAATCCGCGCCCGCGCGGCGAAAATGTTCGGCGGCAGTTGAGCTGCAAGCCTCAAGCTGCAAGCTTCAAGTTGAAACCCACGCGGCTTTGCTTGAAGCTTGCAGCTCGTAGCTTGGAGCTGCCCCTCAATGCGTATCATCGAAAAATCCGCCGCGCAGGTGCGCAGCCTGACCCCGGCCGAGGAAGAACTGTTGGTCGGCTTCGTCAACGGAACCCTCGCCGGCCCCCGCCTGCTGCAGGCCAACCAGTGGCTGATGAAGGTGCGCGGCGCCAATCAATGGCTGGCCTGCGACTGCCGCAAGGACGCCTTGCCGGTGCTCAACATCTCGTTGAACGGCAGCACCGGCACGCTGTTCCTGCGCAACAACCCCGACACCCCCGAGCACGCCCCCGGCTGCCCGTTCAGCAAGGATGAACGCGAAGCCGCCGAGCGCAGCGAGGAAATCAACCAACCTGCCGCCTGGTTGGCCCCGGATACGCCCTTGCGGCTGATCGGCGACTACCGCCGTACCGATGAGCGCGAAGCGAGCGCAACCAGCCCGCGCTCACCCGGCGAGCGCCGTGAACAGCAGCGCCTGCTGTCGCTGCTGCTGACCTGGATCGAGGCCAGCGGCCTGAACGTGTACGCCACCCACCTGAAGAAGGACCTCACCACCCAGTTCGCCGAGCTGCGTGGCGTGGCCGCTCGCTACCCGTTGCTGGAGCGGGTGCCGGCCAGCAACTACCTGGAAACCCGCCTGGACATGAAGCACATGATGATGCTCAAGGCCCGCCTGCGCGAGGCCACGGTGTTCGGCAACCACCGCCGCCATGGCCTGCTGCTCGACTGCGTGGACCAGATCAAGGGGCGCAAGGTGATCAATGCGCGCAGCGAGGACGGTTTCGACTTCCAGGGCCACCACCAGTACTGGGGTGGCAACCGCACCAGCGGCCCGCTGCTGGCCCTGGCGCTGTATTCGCCGGCCACCGCCGGCAGCCACTTCTACGAAATGATCCACGTGGCCAGCGTGCCGGTGCTGTCGCGCGCGCAGCTGTTCCCGGTGTACCGCGACGAAGAGCGCGAACCACTCAAGGCGCTGGTGTCGCTGATCGACTGGATGGCCGGCAAAGGCGTGAAGGTGCTGATGCGCCGCCCGGTGATCGGCGGCCAGGTAATGGACGAGCTGGTGCTCACCTCGGACCAGGACCGAGTGCTGTCGGTGTCGTTGCTGGAGCAGCCGGTCGGCCCGGAGCCGGATACCGAACATTTCAAGCGCTACGCCGACTTCAAGAGCCTGGAGACCTTCCGCAAGTACGTGGCCGGGTTCTTCATGCGCGAGCGCTGAAAGGCTCAATAGCAGCGCCCACCTCGATGTAGCGCCATGCCAACAAGGCGGACACTGGAGATAGACCAGGAGTAACTGGCCCGAAACAGATGTGGGAGCTGCGGTTCGCCGCTGCGACTTGCCAGCTCCCACAGTCTGTTTCGGGCGATGTAGTCCTGTGAAAGAGGTGGCGCCCGCCTTGGTGCATGTCTCAAGACCTGCGAAGCATCGCCAGAGCCCGCCCCGATTCCCCAAAGCTGGGGCCACCAGCCCACCTGGATCTTCCAATGTATAGATGGATAGACAGGCTGTAAGCCCCGCCGTCAACGGCCTGCAGAGCATTGTGGCAAACCTGGCACAACACTTGCCGACTCCTCCCCAGACGCCCCAACCCATGGGCCCGTTTGCAGGAGGAATCGACTCATGCACCGACCGACACCCCGTCCGCTGGCCATCGCGATCGTCGCTGGCCTGCTCCAGCTACCGGCCCAGGCTGCGTTGTATGCGGTCGACCCCGGTCCCTACCCGACAGCCCCCAACGGCGGCTTTCCCGCCTGGTATCAGGACAGTCATGGCCGCACCCTCGACCTGTGCCTGACCAAGGCCGTGAGTTCAAGGGTCGCCGGCGCCCCCGGCGCGCCGTCATACATGTGCACGCTGTTGCCCACCCCCGGCGTGTTCGATGACACCCAACCCATCGTGTTCCCCAGCAACTTCCCCGACGAAGCGTTCTGGTTCACCGGCGAAACCTCACTCGTCGACGCCGCACGCGGCATCGACCTGACCTACGTCTCGGCAATCGAAGCGGCCTTCGCCGCCGAAGAGCCGGTGGCAGGCGATCAGGTCAGTTTCGCCCGCGTGCGCATCCGCGTCGATGTCCCGGCGGCAGGCACCTACGTCATTACCCACCCCTACGGTGTGGACGTGTTCGACGTACCCGCCGCAGGGCGTCGGGCAATCAACATGACCCGCGATATCGGCATCGCCGGCGCGGGTGACTTCACCGGCGCGCTCAAGGGCGACCTCGGGCCCTTCCTGCGCAGCGTGAACGGCCCCTACACCGAGACCAACCCTACGACCGGCGCCAGTGAACGCTTCATCGGCGACCCCAACTTGAACGAGCGTGTAACCGGCAGCCCATTCAACACCAACTACGTGCGCATCGAGGGCCCCAACGGCCTCGACATCCGCACCGATCTGTTCGCCGTGTCCGGCAAGCTGTCCACGGTCAACCGCCCTACCCCAGTGATTCCCCAACGCAGCACCTATTCACGGCATACCGAGAACGGTGACCTGCGCGCCCAGCAGGATGTGTTCGTCATGGCCCCGCCGGCGCCGGCCACCGTCAACCTGAGCAGCCAGAACCCGGCCCTGGCCTTGAGCGAAGCCAACGGTACTGGCGCCTGGTATGCCCAGTCGCCCCTCAATCCGACCTTGCCCCTCACCCTGCAGGTCACCGCCGACAACAGCCTGGCCATCGCTACCAGCACCCCAACGACCGTGTCGATGCCCTTGACCGACCTGGTGGTGATCAGCCGCGCCGAATACAGCCTGTCCAGCGGCCAGCTGACCCTGGTGGCCAGCAGCAGCGACGAGACCAGCCCGCCGGCCCTCACCGCGCACACCGGCAATGGTGCGCTGATCGGCAACCTGAGCGGCAGCGGCGCGGTGAAATCCATGACCACCGGGCTCACTCCGATACCGCCGGCCAGGGTGCAGGTCAGCAGCTCCCATGGCGGCAGCGACAGCGAAGACGTGGTGCTGGTGCCATGAACAGACTTCCAGGAGGCAGCATGAATACTTGGTCACGCCGGGCGCTGTGCGCCGCCGGTTTCAGCCTCAGCGTGAGCAGCGCGGCCTGGGCCGTGCTGACCGAGGTCGACCCGGGCCCCTACACCTTCGCCACCGGGGGCTACCCCATGTGGTACAAGGACGCCACCAACCTGTCGCTGGAGCTGTGCCAGTCGCGTGCCACCAGTACCCGCTTCCCCGGTGGGCCAGGCGCCCCGGCCTACATGTGCACCCTGTTGCCAGAGCCGGGTGTCTATGACGACACCTTGCCGCTGGTGTTCCCCGACAACTGGCCGCCGGAGATGTTCTGGTTCCTGGCCGAGACCGACATCCCCGCAGTGGGCAACAGTGGCTACGAGCTGGAAGTCTATGTGGCCGGCATAGAGGCGGCCTTCGCCGCCGAGAACCCGGTCGATGGCGACCAGCAGAGTTTTGCCCGCATCCGCATCCGCGCCTCCATCCCGCAAGCAGGCACCTACACCATCACCCACCCCTACGGCGTGGAAACCGTCACCGTCGCCGCCAACCAGGTGGGCCGCCGTGCGGTCAACATCACCCGCGATATCGGCATCGGTGCCCCGGGCAACTTCAGTGGTGCGCTCAATGGCAATATCGGGCCGTTCCTGCGCGGTGTCGGCGGTCCGTACACCGAAGTCAATCCGGACACCGGCGCTACCGAAACCTTCGTCGGCGACCCCAACACCACCGAGGCGGTGACCGGCAGCCCGAACAATACCAACTTCGTGCGCATCCAAGGCCCCGCGGGCACGATCCAGACCAACGTCTTCACGGTCTCCGGCAAGGTCCTCGACCAACGCGCCCAGACCCCGGTCACCCTCGAGCGCGCCACCTACTCGCGCACCGGCGTCGGCACCCGCGTCGAGGTCTTTGCCAAAGCCCCGAACACCGCCAGCGTGTGCATGCGCAATGGCCTGGCGCTGGTCGGCACGCCACCCTCGCCCTGCCAGTTCAACCTGCTGCCAGACAACAACGGCCTGTTCTTCATCCAGCAGTTGAGCCAAACCGCGCCACCGCCGGTGGTGGTGGTCACCGCCAGCAGCAGCGGCGGCGCCACCAAGCCAACGGCCGTGTCGAGCAAGCTCAGCGATGTGGTACGGGTCACCAACGCCCGCTACGACTGGGTCACCAAGCGCCTGCTGGTCGAGGCCCGCTCCAGCGACGAGGTGGCAGTGCCTGACCTGGTGGTGCAGGGCTACGGGCGCATGTCCAAGGCCGGCGTCCTGCAAAGCCTGACGGTCAACGACCTGACCCAGCCACCCGCCAGCATCACCGTCAAGTCCGCCCATGGCGGCAGCGATGTCGAGCCGGTGGTGGTGGTCGGCAACGCGCCGATCTCGGCCGGCAACCAACCGCCACTGGCCCAGGCCGACAGCGGCAGCACCAGTGTCGGGGTTCCTGTGACCCTCAACCTGCTGGCCAACGACAGTGACCCGGACGGCAACCTGCCATTGACCATCAGTGACCTCACCCAGCCCGGCACCGGCCTGGGCGGCGTGGTGATGAACGGCACCACCGCCGTCACCTATACCCCACCGACCGGCGCCACCAGCCCATTGGTGGCGACCTTCAGCTACCGCGCCATGGATGCCAAGGGGCTGAAGTCGGAACCGGCCACGGTGACCGTCAACGTCGCGCCCAACCGGGCTCCGACGGCAGTGGCCGACAGCGTCGCCACCCTGGGCGTACCCCTGACCATCAACGCCCTGGCCAACGACACCGATCCGGAGGGCAACCTGCCGCTGACCATCGCCAGCGTCACCCAGCCGACCCCGGCCGGGCGCGGCACGGTGAGCACCGACGGCAACGTGATCACCTACACCCCACCGGCCACGGTCACTGCCGCGTTCAGCACCACCTTCACCTACATCGCGCGTGACTCTATCGGCGCCCTGTCCACTCCCGGCACGGTCACCGTGCAGGTGTCGCCACGCCCACCCCAGGAGACCTTCGCGGTCACTGCGGCCACCGTCACCGCGCGCTCCAACAACCGTTACAACTGGGACATCAGCGGTACCTCCTCGGTGACTACCGGCAACACCATCACCGTGCGGGTGACCACCACCACCGGCGTGCAGACCTTGGGCACCACCACCGTGCCGGTCACCGGCCGCTGGCGCCTGGCCGTCAGCAACAGCACCACGGCGGTCCCGACCGCGGCGCCAACGGCAACCGTGACCAGCAGCCAGGGCACCACGCGCACCGTCAACGTGGTGGTGCAGTAAGCCGAAGGAGTGCGCCATGAAACGCCTGTCCCCGCTGCTGCTGTGCCTGGCCCTGAGTGGCCAGGCCTGGGCCGACGACCTGATGGACAACGCCGACCTCGCAGCCGGCAACGACCTGGGCGAGCCGCTGGTGCTGCGGCTGCTGCCCAGCGCTGCCGGCCAGGTGGCGGTGATCGAGCAACAGGGCAACGGCAACCGCGCCGCCCTCGACCAGAACGGTGTGGCCCTGCTGGGCCAGATCGTCCAGGCCGGGGGCGCGCAGGAGGCGTACATCCTGCAGCAAGGCAGCGACCTGATGGCCTCGATCAACCAGCAGGGCTACGGCAACAACGCGTCGATCCGCCAGAACGGCAGCGGCAACACGGCTGCCATCGAGCAGATCGGCAACCACAACAACGCCACCATCGAGCAGAGCGGCACGGGGCTGAACAGCGCCGTGACCCAGGCCGGCAATGGCCAGCAAGTGCACATCACCCAATACCGTTAACGCCATCGATACAGCAGGAGGCTTCACCATGTACAAGCTCGCCCCTCTGAGCGCCGCCATTGTCCTGGCGCTGGCCGGCCAGGCCATGGCCGACGACAGCACTTCGACCCAGAACCAACAGGGCAACAAGAACATCGCCGAAGTGAAACAGACCCAGGCCTCGTACGCCTCGGCCAGCCAGAGCCAGACCGGCCGCGACCACAACCACATGGCCGTGCAGGACAACAGCACCAGCGATATCCAGCAGATCGCCACCGGCTCGCTCAACGCCGGCTACGCCGAGCAGTTGTTCGAGAACGGCAGCCAGATCACCCAGCTGTCCGGCGGCACCCTCAACGACGCCTTCGCCAGCCAGTCGGTGGGCGAGAACAACCAGGCCCTGCAGATGCAGGAAGGCACCGGCAACCGCTCGGTGATCTGGCAGGACACCCAACTCGGCAGCCAGGCCACCACCCAGCAATCGGGGCAGCGCAACGACGCCACCATCGAGCAGCTGTTCGGCGGCAGCAACAACCGCAGCCTGATCAACCAGAGCGGCAACGACAACCAGGCTGCCGCCGAGCACCTCACCCACCAGGACGGCGACATCGCCATCTACCAGCAGGGCCGGGAAAACTGGGCCTACGGTGACCAGCGCAACGGCTATGGCGGCACCATCGGCATCGACCAGTACGGCACCGGCAACTCCGTGGAGGTGTGGCAGGACAATCAGACCGCCAGCCAGGCCAGCGTCTACCAGACCGGCCAGCTCAACGAAGGCTACATCGACCAGAGTTTCGGCGAGGGCAACAGTGCCACCCTGAGCCAGAACGGCCGCGCCAACGCCAGCTGGTCGGACCAGTTCGAGACCAACCAGTCGGTGACCAGCATTTCGCAGACCGGCAACAACAACCTGCACTTCACCTACCAGACCGGTGACAACCACAGCCTGACCATCACTACCCAGGGCAACGGCAACAAGATCCTGGCCAGCAACTGGAAGGGCGAGAAATCCGGTGGGCAGTTCGGCACCGACCAGCGCGCCGAGATCAGCCAGGTGGGCAACCAGAACAGCGTCAACCTCAACCAGAACGATACCGGCCAGTACGCCAGGCTGAGCCAGAACGGCAACCGCAACACCATGGAAACCAAACAGGCCGATACCAACAACGAGCTGTATTTCGAGCAGAACGGCAGCGACAACCTGCTGATTGCCGACCAGCGTGGCACCGCCAACTATGCCGAGGGTATCTCCGCCGGTAACGGCGGCATGGTCAACATCGACCAGTCCGGCAGCGGCAACCAGAGCTACACCTACCAGCTGTACGGCAGCGGCAACCAGGCCACCATCAAGCAGACCGACATTGCCAACGTCGCCTACGTGACCCAGGGCGGCAACGCCAACCAGGCCTTCGTCGACCAGGCCGGTGCCAGCCAGACCGCCAGCATCACCCAGTTCGGCAACACCAACACGGCTACCGTCACCCAGCACTGACCCGCTCCCCCCTTTGAACCGCGGTGTCCGCTCTCCCTGGCGCCGCGGTTCCTTTTTCCCTCACCTGGCAACAGCGCTAAACTGGCCGCCTGACCCTTTCTCGGCCGCCGCCTGATGATCCAGTCCGACCTCGACCTGTTCGGCCCCCAGCCACAGCGCCTGGCCAGCCATACCGTGCTGCTGCCTGGCTTCGCCCTGGGCGAGATCGAAGCCCTGCTCGATGCCTTGCGCCCGGTGCTGCGCGCCGCGCCCTGGCGGCACATGCACACCCCCGGCGGCCAGCGCATGGCGGTGGCGCTGAGCAACTGCGGGGAGCTGGGCTGGGTCAGCGATGAGCGCGGCTACCGCTACAGCCCGCTCGACCCCTTGAGCGGCCAGCCCTGGCCGGCCCTGCCGCCAGTACTACTGGAGCTGGCCGGTCGCGCTGCCGCACAGGCCGGGTTCGAAGGTTTCGTGCCGGACGCCTGCCTGATCAACCACTACCTGCCCGGCACCCGGCTGAGCCTGCACCAGGACCGCGACGAGCGCGACTTCGGTCAGCCGATCGTGTCGGTTTCGCTGGGGCTGCCGGCGGTGTTCCTGTTCGGCGGGCTGCAACGCGCCGATCGCACCCGGCGGATCGCGCTGAACCACGGTGACGTGCTGGTCTGGGGCGGTGAGGACCGCCTGCGCTTTCACGGCGTGCTGCCGGTCAAGCCCGGTGTGCATCCACGGCTGGGGGAGCGGCGCATCAACCTGACCTTGCGCAAAGCGGGCTGAGAGGACTTTAGCGGCCCACGCTGGTCAAAGCCCGACGACCGTCTTTACTTGCTGTAACACCCACCCACAACGGTGTGCGCCTATGAAGATCGTGGTCACCAGCATCCTCGTCGACGACCAGGCCAAGGCCTTGGCGTTCTACCACTACGTGCTCGGCTTCGAGCCCAAACATGATGTGCCCATGGGCAAGCATCGCTGGCTCACCCTCACCTCCCCCAACGATCCCAATGGCGTCGAGCTGCTGCTCGAACCCGATGCCCATCCGGCAGCCAAGACCTACAAGACCGCGCTGAAGCAGGATGGCATCCCGGCCACCTCGTTCGCCGTGCGCGATATCCAGGGCGAATACACCCGGCTGTGCAAGGCCGGCGTGCAGTTCACCCAGCCACCCACGGATGTGGGGCCGGTCACCGTGGCGGTATTCGACGATACCTGCGGCAACCTCATCCAGATCGCGCAACGTCACTGACCTCGACGCTGTCGGGCAACGCCGCGGTGGCGTTGCCCTTGCCCGCTCCGCTACATTGCTCGATCCCGCTCAGCGCAGCCACAACAAGGAAAAACCATGCGCTACGAATTCAGCGAGGTCCTCAACGACCTGGTCGATTATTTCCTGCTCGGCGACATTCAACTGCTGGAGCACTTCAAGCACGAACACGATCTGCCCGACGATCTGGCGCGCGCCTTCACCACCGGAGACAGTGGCGACCTGGCGGTGCAGGAGGGGGTAATCCTGCCTTTGGCTGGTATCGACAATCTGCCTTACCGCATCCTGTTCACCCTCGACGGGGGCACCCCGGCCCTGCTCGAACCGGGCAGCCGCCTCAAGCACCGCCGTAGCGGCCATGTGCTGCGGGTGGAAAACCGCGCACTGATGCTGTTCACCTGGCGCGTGCTGCAGCATTTCACCAACAAGACCCTGGGCGACCTGCTGGCCCGCTACCAGGAGCCAGGGCGGCCGATCATCGAGCTGGACAATGGCTTGTACGAGGTGGAGGTACTGGCGGGGGCGCTGGTGCGCGACGGGCTGTACGAGCCGGCGTTCGAATTCGTCTTGAAGAAAACCTACAGCCACGCCGGCAACGCCGAGGTCGATACCGGCTATCGCTACAGCCTGCGCGGGTATTTCGACTGAGTGGACGCCATCGCGGGGCAAGTCGCAGCGGCGCACCGCCGCTCCCACGTATTGTGTACTTCGTGGGAGCGGCGGTGCGCCGCTGCGACTTGCCCCGCGATAGCCATGCTCAGCCGGTATGGGTGATATCCCGGTCCTTGGTTTCCGGCAGGAAGAAGGTGCCCAGCACCGCCGTCATCACCGCGACCACGATCGGGTACCAGAGCCCGTAGTAGATATCTCCGGTGGCCGCCACCATGGCGAAGGCCACGGTCGGCAGGAAACCGCCGAACCAGCCATTGCCGATGTGGTACGGCAGCGACATCGAGGTGTAGCGGATGTGCGCCGGGAACAGCTCCACCAGCCAGGCGGCGATCGGCCCGTAGACCATGGTCACGTAGATCACCAGGATGGTCAGTAGCAGCAACACCATCGGGTAGTGGATCTTCGCAGGGTCGGCTTTTTCCGGGTAACCAGCCTCTTTCAGCGCCGTGCCCAGGGTGCCGGTGAAGGCGTCGTTCTGCGCCTTGAAGTCCGCCGCCGCCAGGCTGCGACCATCGAAGCTGGGCAACACCCGCTCGCCAATGCGCACCTGGGCCACGCTGCCGGGCTCGGCGGCCTGGTTTTCGTAGGGGATGGCACGCTTGGCCAACAGGCTCTTGGCGATGTCGCACGAGCTGGTGAAGCGGGCCTTGCCTACCGGGTCGAACTGGAACGAACACTGCGCAGGGTCGGCGACCACCACCACCGGGTTCTGCTCTTGGGCCACGAACACATCCGGATTGCCGTACTCGGTCAGGCCCTTGAAGATCGGGAAGTAGGTCAATGCAGCCAGGATGCAGCCCGCCATGATGATCGGCTTGCGGCCGATGCGGTCGGACAGGCTGCCAAACAGAATGAAGAACGGCGTGCCGATCAGCAGCGACCCTGCAATCAGCAAGTTGGCGGTCTGCGGGTCGATCTTGAGCATCTGCAACAGGAAGAACAGCGCGTAGAACTGCCCGGTGTACCACACCACCGCCTGCCCGGCGGTGCCGCCGAGCAGCGACATGATCACCACCTTGAGGTTGTCCCAACGGGCGAACGACTCGGTCAGCGGCGCCTTGCTCGCCTTGCCCTCGGCCTTGATCTTGAGGAACACCGGCGATTCGTTGAGCTGCAGGCGGATGTACACCGATATCGCCAGCAGCAGGATCGACAACAGGAACGGCACCCGCCAGCCCCAGTCCTCGAACACCTCGCTGCCCATGAGGGTGCGGCAGCTGAGGATCACCAGCAGCGACAGGAACAGCCCGAGGGTGGCGGTGGTCTGGATCCACGCAGTGAAGAAGCCGCGCCGTCCTTTCGGTGCATGTTCCGCCACGTAGGTGGCCGCACCGCCGTATTCACCGCCCAGCGCCAGCCCCTGCAGCAGGCGCAGGGTGATCAGGATGATCGGCGCCGCCACGCCGATGGTGGCGTAGTTGGGCAGCAAGCCCACGATCGCGGTAGACAGCCCCATGATCACGATGGTGATGAGGAAAGTGTGCTTGCGTCCGATCATGTCCCCCAGGCGGCCAAACACGATCGCGCCGAACGGCCGCACGGCAAAGCCGGCTGCGAATGCCAGCAAGGCGAAGATGAACGCGGTGGTTTCGTTTACCCCGGCAAAGAAGTGCTTGGCGATGATCGCCGCCAGAGAGCCGTAAAGGTAGAAGTCGTACCATTCGAACACGGTGCCCAGGGAAGAGGCGAAGATGACCTTGCGCTCCTCCCGGGTGATGCCACGTTGGGGCGCGCTACTGCCCGTGGATGCGCTGCTGTCGAGGACCGCCATGGGTCGCCTCCGTGAAGATCAGGTAGGCCAGGTTGCTCAACAGGTTGTCACACGCGCACCCGGGCCTCAGGGCTTACAGGTTGCGGCGAAGCACGACGAGGCACTGCCCCGGATCGCGGCAAGGTAATCAGAAGCATAATCGGCTTTGCCGGGATATCCATTCGCCTGCATGACGCGTAGCTGATCGGCCATGCAGACGGATAAGCATGACGCTTGGCCGGCGATGCTCAGCCGAGAAAACGCAGCATTTCTTCGAGCACCCGATCGGCCTGCTCACGATGGGGCACATGCCCGCAATCGGCCAGCACGCGCATTCGGCTCGGGCCGCCTGCCAGGCGTGTGAAGCGTTCGGGGTGGGCCAGGCTGCCGAACTCGTCGTTGTCACCGTGCAAGCTGAGCAGCGGGCAACGTAGCTGCGCGAGCAGGCCGTCTAGGTGCCAGTCGGCGAAATCGGCCGACAGCCAGTTATCGACCCAGGCCCGCAGCACCCATTCGGCCTTGTCGCCGTGGTAACGCGCCAGGCGTTCGAGCTGCCCTGGCTCGGCGAACTGGCGATCGGCGGCGCGGATACCTTCGAGGGTTCGGGCTTCAACGAAGGCCTGGGCCGATTCGGTCACCAGCCCCCGGCAATGCTCGGCGAAGGCTGCCGCACAGCCGACCGCCATGCCACCGCCAACGCTGTGGCCGAAGACGATGAAGTCATCGATGGCCAGCTGCCCGCGCAGCGCAGCAAAACCCTCATGCGCCTCGGCCTCGACGAAGCCCCGGCGCAACTGACCGGGGTGCGCGGCGGAACGCCCGAAGCCCAGCCGGTCATAGGCGATCACCCGCTGCCTGGTGGCCTGCGCCAGCTGCGCGGGGAAATCGCGCCAGAGCGCCACGCAGCCCAGCGAGTCATGCAGCAGCACAATGGGTACGCCCTGCGCATTCACCGGCAACCAGCTTTCGGCATGGAGTGTGCCCACAGGCGTGTCGATCGAATGTTGCGTGTGAGTGATGTTCGTCATCGTCCAGGCGCCTGGCTATTCAGCGAAGCTGTGCATGCTAAGCCAGGTCACCGCGTGGCGCGAGGGCGAAATTGGCTGAACGCCGGGCCGTTCAGGCCGACGCGGCCACGCTCGAGCCCTTGAGCTCCACCCGGTTGCCGTCGGGGTCGAAGCAGTACAGCGACAACCCTTCGCCTTCGGCGCCATAACGTTTTTCGGCCGGTTCCACACGCACCCCTGCCCCTTGCAGGTAATCGCTGAGCGCCTGTTCGTCGAAGGGCTCGACCCGCAGGCACAGGTGGTCCAGATTGTGCCCTTGACGGCCAGGGGCCGGGCCGCCCTTGAGGCCCAGTGGGCCATCGACCGCCACCAGGTCGATCATGCTGCTGCCGGCGGCCAGGTGGATCATCCCCAGCGACTCGCGCTCACGGCTGACCGGGCAGCCGAGCACGTCGCGGTAGAAGGCCAGGCTGCGCGGCAAGTCGCTGACACGCAGCACGATGTGATCGATATGCAGGATGCGCGAAGGCAACATGGCGTTACTCCATGAACGGGCGTCTGTGCACCTTAGCAGGGGCAGCGCTCATTCGTTGACCAAGCGCAGCAATCCGCCTTTTTCGTGCCGCGCCAGGGTACGCAGGATCTGCTGCGCCAGCGCCCGGCCCTGCGCCTGCAGATGGAAGTGGTGCCCACCAGGATGCCAGGTCACTCGCGTCTGCCCAGGCAGCGCCGCCTGGCGCCGGGCAAAATCATCACCCGCGAAAGCGCCTTGCTGCCCCAGCAGCAGATACAACGGGCAACGGATCTGCTGCAACAGCTCGCAGGCCTCGCGCTCGGTCAGCGGCATCGGCTCGGGCAGGTCCAGGCGCGGGTCGTGGCGCCAGCAATAGCCGTCGCCCACCTGCAACAGGTCGCGCAGTGCCAGCAGCCGCGCGGCATCGGCCGGCAAATCGCAGGCGAAGCGTTTACGGCACTGGCCAAGGGCTTGCTCAAGGTTGTCGAAACACAACGCCTCGGGTTCGGCAAAACCCTGCTGGCGGCTGCGCAGCAGCATGCGCTTGAGGCGAAAAGCGCGGGCCATGTGTTCGACCCGATCGCCCTCGGCCACGGTGAACGGAACGCCCATGCCATCGAGGAACTGCAGGCTGGCAATAGCGCTGGTCAACGCCGCGAGGATCGAGGCGACACCCGTGCCCATGCCGTGGGCAAGGACGTGAAAGCGCGACCAGCCAAGACGTTCGACCACCGCCAACATGTCCTCGGCGTGCTCCCACAGGTAATAGCCACTGTCGTCGCGGCGGTGGTCGCTGCGGCCGTGGCCGACCAGATCGGGCGCCACTACGAAACACCCCTCCAGCAAGGGTGCCAGGCGCTCGAACGAGGCGGCGTTGTCCAGCCAGCCATGTAGCGCCAGCACGGGAATGCCGCCTTCCGGGCCCCAGGTGCGCACGGCGATCTCGATGCCGTTGAGGTCGAGCAAATGGTCTTTTGCAGTCGTCGATACAGCCATCACTTCACTCCATGGCAGGGCCCAGTGGGCCGGCTCCTTCGACACCGCAGGGTGCCGACACCCCACCATCGCCCACGTGGCCCTGGCAGGCTGGCCCGTTACCGACTGTGACGTGCGCGTCACCGACCGCACATTCCCTGCTGCGACACCCTGGCGCCGGCAACTATGTACCGCAGCCACGGCGCGCAGCCGATGTTCGATGGCGGCTCCGCTAACTGCCAGGCAACACACATGGAAAACGCCACCCCGTACCATCAGAACCAGATCCAGCGCCGTATTCCGGCCTGGGCCAAACAATTGCACCCCCGTCACCTGGACCGGGTGCTGCAAAGTGCTCACAACGAGCATGTCGATGAAGACGGAACACCGACCGGGTGGTTCGCCAAAGCCTCGGCGCTACACCAGCAATTGCTGCGCGACGCCATCAAGGTGCGCACAGCCACGCGCAAAACCCTGGGCCAGGCACTGATTGAGCTGCGATCGCTGCCGCAGTTCTGCGAACCCCTGCTGCAACAGCAACTGGCCATCGACGTACCGGTCACCCAGGCGCAGTACTGCTTCCAACCCTTCGTCACCTACCTCAGCGGCTCGCTTGAAACCGTGCAGGGCCTGGAATCACTGGGTTTGGGCGGGGGTGCCTATGAGCCGCAATGGATCAGCGAACCGGTTGGCGCCAGCGAGTCGCGCAGCCTGCTGGAAGCGGCCATGCACAACTTCGAGGGTCTGTCCGAGGTCGGCCCATTCAGCACCCTGCAGGTCAACGCCAACGACGCCAGCACCCTGCCCGGCCTGAGCATGGCCCGCTTCGTCAGCAGCTGCCGCGCCCTGGACCTGGGCGAACGCTATCAAGCGCACCTGGACAACATCTTCAATGGCCAGCACAAGGTTCAGGTGCAGGACGCCTGGATTCAAGCACATCGGGCGATGCTCACGGTGAAGGCCGTCATCGCCTTGATTCGGGGCGAACTCTCAAGCCTTGGCTACCAGGCACTGCGGCACTTCTGCATCGATGGCGCGACACCGCGCTATGGCAGTCAACCCGTGACCCTGCGCAACCTGACGGTGCTCGGCAAGAAGGTGCATGGCGTGCTGCTGCTCGGCCCTGCCGGCTCAGACGCCGAAATCGTCGCCTACCTGCCCTTCGATGATCGAAGGCCGATGCAGGAGTTCGCCAACCTGCAGCAACTGCAGACCTATCTGGCCGGGCAACTGCTGGACGCGCAATACTGCCAGCGCTTCGTCGAGCATGTCGCGCACAGCGACCAGAAGAAGATGAGTGAACAACTGATTGAACAGCTCTACGAAGACGACACCGAGTTCCACGGCGTGGGCGGCCTGATCCCGCTGGAGCCGCTCTGGCCCGCTGCCGGTTACTCACTGCAGGGGAAAGGGCCCAGGGCCTCACCTGACCTTGGCATCCGGCAGCGGCAAGTCGATTTGCCGTACTGGAACAGCCTTTACGACAACCATGTCGCCTTTCTCAAGGACAATGCCAGGGCGATCGCCGTGCCCACCGCCGACGTGAACGCCATGCTGCGCAAGGAGCGCTTGGCATTCTGGGAAGAAGCCGGCTTGAACCTGCTCAACGTCGCCGCCATGCTGGTACCGGGGCTCGATGCCGTGATGCTGCTGGTGTTCGCCGCGCAGGTGCTGGACAACGTCTACCTCGCGTACGAGGCCTGGTCGGAGGGCGATTACGCCGAGGCAGTGGCGCAGCTCAAGGCACTGGCGCTGACCGCCGGCAGCATTATGGTCATTGGCGCGGCCGCCAAGGTGGTCAAGGCATCGGGCTTCGTCGACTGGCTGGAGCGCGTGGCATTCGGTGGCGAGGAACTGCTGTGGCACCCGCAAATCACGCCTTACCACAGCCAGGTAGAGCTTTCCCCCAACCTCGAACCGGACGCAGAAGGCATCTATGAGGTAGACGATCGGCATTACGTCCGCCTCGATGGCAAGACTTGCGAAGTCCACAAGAACGCTGCCGGCGCCTGGGAACTGGTGCACGCAAGCGACCAACAAGGTTACCGCCCAGTCCTTCACGGCAACGGTAAAGGTGCCTGGCGTCTGCCTCACGAACAGCTCAGAGGCTGGGGCCGGACCAGACTGCTACGGCGCATGGGCCCGGTCACCGAGGGGCAAAGTGATGCCGACCTGGCCGCAGCGTTCGACAGTACAGGGCTGGAACAAGGTGTACTGGAGCCGGTACTTGCCGATGGCGAACCGGTACCGACGCAGTTGGATGATGCCCTGCTGCGCCTGAACAAGGACATGCAAGTCACCGACATCATCGCGCGTACCCGCAATGGCCGCCCGCTGGCCGCCTACAAGAGTTTCGCCATCACCGCCCTGGGCGAGCTGCCCGGCTGGCCCGAAGACGTGGTGCTCAAGGTGTTCGAAGGCCCCGAAGCCTGGGGTGGGTTCAGTCTCTACGGCCGCGAACATCCAGGTGACCAAGTGATCGAGCTGACCCGCAACGACCTGGACAACGGAGACTTGGCAGACCGGGTGCTCGAACAACTCGACGAAGCCAGGATCACCCGCCTGCTACCCGCGGGTACCGCCATGGAGCAACGCCAGCAAGCCCTGCAGGACCTGCTGGCCGATCACTTGAGCAGCAGACGCTCGTCGCTGTTCGACAGCCTCTACAAAAGCCAACAACCGCCGTTGAGCCCTGCCGCCCGGGCACTGGCCAGGCAATTCCCCGCCGTGCCCGACAATGCGCTGGAGGAAATCGTCGGCGCTACCAGCCAAGCCGAGCGCACCCGCTTGCTGAATGGGCGCGTACCCTTGCGGGTGGCCCAGGAGGCACGCGCGATGCAGGCCAATGTGCGGCTGGGCCGGGCGCTCCTCGGCCTGTACCGGCCAAGCCTCGCCAACGCCGACACCCATCTGATTCGCGACAGCCTGCTGGCCCTGCACCCCGACTGGACCGAGCCACAGCTGTACCAGGCTGCCATCGCCGATCGCGCCCAGGCCGCTCGCCTGATCGGTCAACAGCCTGTGCGCCGGGGGTTGCGCTCGCCCATGCGCCTGAGCGATGGGCGCTATGGCTATCCGCTGAGCCCGGGCGTGTTTGCCTCCCGGGAGGAGCGCGAGCTGCATACGTTGTTCCCTGGCATGAACGATCAGGAACGCAGGCAATTGCTGGCCACCTTGCGCGCACGCGGCAACGTCACTGAACAGATCCAGGCCTATCGCACGGAGCTTGGCATCCTGCGCGATGGCCTGGACGACTGGATCACGCAGCAAGCGCCACACCACCAGCGACACGCCAACCAGGTAGCCAGCACGCTGATCAGAACCTGGCATCGGCTGGAGGGTGACTCGTTGAGGCTGGCCAACCTGGAACTGGACAGCTTGCCGCCACTGAGCACGCGCTTCGACCATGTCAGGACATTGTTTCTGGACAACCTCGACGTGCCGACGATTCCTGCCGACTACCTGCAGTCGTTTCCGTCGCTGCGGCGCGTGCGCGTCATCAGCAGCCCTGCCCTGGGAATAGACTCGCTGTTCGAGGCGCTGCACCACACGCCTGCGCTCGTGGAGCTGAGTATCGAAAGCAGCGGCCTGAGGCAGTTGCCGGCACAGGCTCATCAGGCCCTGCCAACACTGACCCAGCTGCGCTTCCTGGCCCTGCGTCGCAACGAGCTGGCCTTGACCGACGAAGACTTTGTGCGGCTGAGCGCAAGTCCCCAGCTACGATTCCTGGACCTGTACCAGAACCGGATCGAAATGACGCCAGGGATGGCAGCGCGCTTCGGCACCCTGACCGAGCTGCGCGAGCTGAACCTCGGCAACAATCCACTGGGTATCAGCCCAAACTTGCGCAACCTGCGCTGCCTGAGCGCCCTGAGCCTGGAAAACTGCGAGCTGGTCCACTGGCCCGAGGGGCTGCAGACGTTGATGGGCCGCACGAACCATGCCTTGCGCCAGGTCGAGCTGAGCCGTAATCAGATCGAGCATGTCCCTGATCTCGACATCCTGTTGGAGACGCCCTTCGTCGAAGCCCTGCTCACGGGTAGAGGCAGCGAGCGCTGGCGCTTCAACTACAACCCGCTCGATGAAGTCACCCGCCGGCAACTGCGCGCGGCAGGCGTGGTGGTAGCGCGCCCTGTCGTTGAGGCGCCGCTCTTGCCGGGAGAGCGGCCGCGTAATTGGCTACAGCCGACCGACCAGGCACAGCGCACCACCTGGGACAGCCTGTTCGCCGACGATGCCAACCCTAGCCTGCGCGAGGCCGTGGAGCAGGCCGGGCTGTCCAGCGCGGCGCACGCCAATGCCCACGCAATGACCCGACAGATCTGGCGCCTGCTGTTGGACGCCGCGGCAGACAGCGAACTGTGCGCTCGCCTCAACGAGGTGGCGGCCCTGTTTCCCGTCAGTTGCGGCGATGCCGGGGCCGACGTGCTGAGCAGCTTGCAGATCGAGGCGCGGGTCTGGCGCATGACCGCCGGCCAACCTCAGGCGACCCATGAATTGTTCACCTACTTTCAAAGCCTGTATCGGCGCGACCAGGTCAACGCGCTGGCCCAGGAGCTCTACAGCGCGCGCCTGCACCGCCGCACGGGCCTGCTGGCAAGGCAACGCTGGGAATCGCTGCCAGCGACGCAGCGCGGTCTGCAGCCCAGTGTCAGTACGTTGCACCGCTTCGACTGGATCCCCGACAACCTGCTGCTGGAAAACCAAGGGCTGGACTTGATCGAAATGCGCCTGGCCCTGCGCACCAACCTGGCCGAAGAACTCGATTACACCGAGCCGCAAATGCAGATGCTCTACCGCGACGCCGCTCACATTGTCGGCCCGACGGAGGATGCCGTGTTGCAGGAGGTACTCACTCGCAACAACGATTTACCGGCAAGGCGTCAGTGGGTCTCGCGCCAGCCGAGCTGGAGGCGCGTGCTGCGGGCGCAATTCCCGGCGCGGTTCGAGGCGTTGAGGTCGCGCTGGGATGTGGGCATCGACTTCCTGGAATGGTGCAATGATGGCAGCCCGATGGAGGGAACCTTGGAGACACCGGTGATCGACGCCCTGACCTCTGCATTGGGCGCGAGCCCGTTGGACGAGCATGGCCAGGCATTACGCCTGGCAATCAACGGCGACCAGTACGTCTCTGGCATGAACCGCATGGCCCAGGGCCTGGAGGATGACGAAGACAGCCTGAGCCTGGAACTGACCAAGCCCCTGGACAGCGACGACTGACCCTCACTGTCCGCGCAGGTCTTCGAAGAAGGCCTGCCGCCCCTGTACCTGGCTCGACGCGCGAGGCTGATTCACGGCCTCGCCGTTGGGCTTTTCCACATGCCAGTAACAGTGGCTGATGGCCCGTGTAACGGCCACATAGGCCAGGCGTTGTACTTCTTCCTGCTGCGCCGTATCGAACGCCTGGGCGTCGCCCGGTTTGCCCAGCCCGGCCAGGCGGTACACCTGGTTCTTGTACGGTGAGCTAGTCAGGTACTGGCAGTCACCGAGCATGAACACTGCATCGGCCTGCAGCCCTTTGGCGCTGTGGTAGGTCAGCTGCTTGAGCCGGCGCTGCCCGGAAGGCAAACTAGAATCCACTTTAAGCACCGGTAATAAATGCTGCTCAATCAATGACTTATCGCTACTTTTTCGAAACAACATCATCACTGTTTCACCCTGTTCATAGTGTTCGATCAACGTCTGTGCCAGCGCTGCCTCGTCACGCTCGAACACCCGTACGGGCGCCAGTGGCAGCGCCGCCGCCTGCCCGCTGGCCTTGGCTTTCTTGCCGCTGATGGTCGGCGTTCCCTTCACCAGATGCTCGGCGGCGTCGATGATGGACTGCTGGCTACGGTAGTTTTCCACCAGCATCACCCGGGTGTTGGAGGGTGACGGGAACACCTTGGTGAACTCCATGAAGTACTTGGGCGAACTGCCGCGCCAGCCGTAAATCGACTGCCAGTCGTCACCCACGCACATCAGCGACGAATGCTGCGCCACCCGGCCATGGTTCATGGCTGGCCCACGTCGGCGGATCTCCGCAAGGCAGGCGCGCAGCCAGCTGACGATCTGCGGTGAGACATCCTGGAACTCGTCGATCATCAGGTGTGCCAGCGGCCGCAACAATGGGTCGGGCAACAGCTGCAGGTTTTCCGGGTTGTTCTCGCCGAACAGGGCGAACATGCGGTTGTAGGTCATCACCGGCGGTGACTGGGCCATCAGGTGGGTTTCAAAGGCCTTCCAGTACAGGGCCAGCGCCTCGAAGAACGGCCCATCGCTGTCACCCGGCGTGAAGCTCATGGCGGCCACTGCGGCGTTTACGTCCAGGCCCAGGTTCTCGATGAAACTGGCCGCGGTGACGAAAGCGTCGAGCAGCGGCGCCGGGGCCAGTTCACCCTTGACCTTGTATTCGAAGCCGGGGCCGGCCACGGCATCCCCTGCCAACGAGGCCGCCAGGCGCCTGGCCGAGGCGTAGTTGTCCAGCCAGATCACGGGTTTGTCGCTGAACGCCTGGAACAGCGTGCGCTTGACCGCCCATTCCGCGCGCACCGCGAGCTTTGCGCCAGGGCGCTGGTACTGGGCGCTCTCACTGGGGTCGAAGCCCAGCACCACCCAGGCATCCAGCCCCTCGAGGCGACCGTGCACATGGAAACGGCTGCCACGGATCTGCAGCGTGTCGCGGCACGGCTCAATGCCTTTGATCGGCCAGGCGCCGGCCGCGAACCACAGGTCCTCGATCACGTCGCACAGTTCTTCGTCGCGCTGCGCGGCCAGCTGGGTGACCTGCACACGCTTCTGCACATCCGGGTGATCCGGGTCCAGTGGCTTGAGCAGCAGCGCCTCCTGCCGCAACTGGCCGATCAACGCGGCGAAACGCGGGTTCTCTGCCAGCAGGTCCCGGTAGCACAGGTTCAACTGCTGACGCTGGGCGTCATTCAGGCGCAGGTCAAAGGGATTGCTGTCGGCATTTGCCTCCCCGCCCGCCGGCATCTCGTTGCCGAGGGTTTCGAAGGCTCGCACCTGGGAGAAGCCCGGCAGGCTGCGCACCAGCGGCAGGATCCGCGAGTGGAAGGTGCGTACCAACTCACGGCCCTGTGCCGGCGACAGCTGGACCTGCCACAACGCGAACACCTGCAAAAGGCGCTGGATGAAGTCCTTGCGCGACTCGCGGGTGAAGGTCACCACGGTCATGGCATCGAGCTCGAAGCCCAGGTAGTGGCGCAGCAACAGGATGCGCAGCACCAGCGAGGTCGACTTGCCGGCACCGGCACCGGCCACCACGCAGGTCGACGGCGTGTCGCTGAGGATCAGCTTCCACTGCGCGGCGCTGGGTTGTGCCTCGGCCGGCAGGCGCTGGGCCACGTCGGCCTTGAAGCGTTTTTTCAGCTCGGCACTCAGCGGCAGGCGCCAGTCGTCGAACAGCTTGTCGTCCTGGCCAGGCACCGCAGCGGCGTCCGGGCGCGTATCACGAATCACCAGGACCTGCCGCCCCGCTTCGTAGCCGTCCGAGCGCCCACGCTCGTAGCCGTCACGCAAACCGTCGGCATGGCCAGTGCGCTGGCCGACCGCATGGCCAAGGAACCATGAATCGCGGTGCTGCGCCTGCAGGCGGCTCAGGCCACGGCCAAGCAGGCGCGCGGCCAGGCGGCGCAACCAGGGCAACTGCGCAGGTGGGGTCAGGTTGGCCGGGGCCTGGGGCTGCTCGTGGGACACGGTCACTCCATTGAAAATCGAAACAGCGGGCATGTTCGCCTCATCCGTCCAAAAGCGCCAGCGAATGCTTTTGTATCAGTGGATTAGGCGATGAATCGCATGTTGTATCGCAAAATAATCATCTGATTAGTTGATGATAATAAGTCGATATTTACGCTTTTTTTCGATATTTAAAACGCAGATCATGGCCCCATTCCAGCGAATTCAGAGGAGCACCATCATGCTGCAACTGCGACCCTTCGAAAGCCTTGGCCACGCCAATCACGGCTGGCTCGACGCCCACCACCACTTCTCCTTCGCCGAGTATTACGACCCGGCGCGCATGCACTGGGGCAACCTGCGGGTATGGAACGACGACCTGATCGCCGCCGGCAGTGGCTTCCCGTCGCACCCGCACCGTGACATGGAAATCATCACCTATGTCCGTGAAGGCGCGATCACCCACCAGGACAGCCTGGGCAACAAGGGCCGTACCGAAGCGGGCGACGTGCAGGTCATGAGTGCCGGCAGCGGCATCGTGCACAGCGAATACAACCAGGAGAAGGTCGATACGCGGATCTTCCAGATCTGGATCATTCCGGAAAAAGTCGGTGACGCGCCGTCCTGGGGCACGCGTCCGTTCCCCAAGGGTGAACGTGGCGAAGGTTTCGTGACCCTGGCCAGCGGTCGCCAAGGTGATGGCGACAGCCTGCAGATCCGCACCGACGCCCGCCTGGTAGCCGCTACCCTGCGCGCCGGGGAAAGCGCCGAGTACCGCTTCGACCAGGGCCGGCGCGGCTACCTGGTGCCGGCCAAGGGCCGGGTCGAGGTCAACGGGTTGCAGGCCAAGGCCCGGGATGGCGTGGCTATCGAGGAGGAAACGGTGCTGACGGTGACGGCGCTGGAGGACAGTGAAATCGTCCTGGTTGACATGGCGTGAACTGCAAATCGCAAGGGGCTGCCATGCAGCCCTTTGTGGTACCTGATCAAACCCGCCGTCTGAAGGTCTCAGACGGTAGCTCGCCAAACCGCTGCCGGTAACTCTCGGCAAAGCGTCCCAAGTGCAGGAAACCGTAATCCAGTGCCAGTTCGGTCACGCTGCGTACCGTGCATCTTGGGTCGCTCAGGCAGGCGTTGACCCGCTCCAGCTTGCGCTGGCGGATGTACTGCTTGGGCGTGGTCCCCAGCTGTCGGTCGAACAGGCCGTACAACGAACGCAGGCTCATGTTGGCTTGCTCGGCCAGGGTTTCAGCTGCCAACTCAAGCTTAAGGTTGCCCTCGATGTGCTCAAGGATTCGCTCCAGGCTGGCCTGCGTGCCACCCAGGGTGTCCTTGCGCACATTGGTATTCATCAGCGTCAGCAGTTTGCTGGCGACGATCTGGCTGTAGTGGCCCTGCACCCTGGGCAGCGAATCGCTGACCTCGGCTTCGTTGCAGATCATCCCCAGCAGATTCAGGAAACCGTCCAGTTCCTCCAGCCGGTAGTGGTTGCGTACAAAGCGCACGCCGCCGCTGGGGCGCTGCCAGCGCTGCTCGTCGCAGATCGAGTCGAGCAGATGCACCGGCACCTTGAGAATGAACTTCTCGCAGTCGTCGGAATAGGTGAGATCGACCGGGTCGTCCGGGTTGATCAGCAGCAGCTCGCCCGGTACCAGGTGGTGCTCGCGCTGGTGGCCGCGCCACAGGCAATTGCCGTTGAGCAGCACCTGCAGGTGGAAGATGGTTTCCAGCGCCGGCGAGGTAACCCTCACGCTGCCGCCATAGCTGATACGGCACAGGTCCAGTTCGGCGAACTTGCGATGGCTCAAGCTGGCCTGGGGGTGGGTCGTACGGGACAGGCCAATGTGATGCTGGCCCACATGCTGGTTGACGTAGTCGGACACCGCGTACGGGTCGGCGCGGTGGAACACGCAGCTTTGCTCGCTCAACAGGCGGCTTTCCATGGGCAAGGCACTCGCCATCATTATTGTTATGGGCGCCGCGGCCTACTGCCTTGTGGGCATGTGGCCGCGTCGTTCACGGTCATTCTAACCAACCGTCATCGGGGTACAGGGGCAGGCGACGGTCGGATGCTGAGCGTCACACTAAGCAAAAAGCAGGATCGAGGGCAATGCGACCAAGGCAAACGGCGGGCGGACAGCGGACACGGGCACAGGCCCGGCGTTCGATTACCGCACAACTCACTGCACCGGCAGGAAGTTCAGCAGCAAAAGGCTCTGCGCATAGTTGAGCCCGATGCGCCGATAGCGCTCGTCGAGCATCTGCGCCAGCAGGTCGAGGCGCGCGACCACCTTGCCGAACTCCACGGCAAAGCTCAGGTTGCTGCCCTGCTCGGAGATCTCGTTGGAGAACAGCAGCAGCACGCCGTTGGCGTCCTGGCGCTGGCCAAGCATCCAGGTGGCCTTTTCGATATTGCGCGCGGCGTTGTTGATGAACAGCGGGTCGAGGGTGTCGGTCATGTAGAACTCGGTGCGCCCGCCGTGGGCGGTGACCAGCATGCTGCCGATGGCGTAGATGAAGGCACCGACCCGATCGCCCCTGAATTCCGGGCTCAGGGCATAGCTGAGCGCTGCCAGGTCACGCCGCTCACCGAGTTGCGCCAAGGGCTGGCGCTGCTCGATGGCGATGCGGATCTGCCGGGCGGCGGTGGTGGCGTCGAGGTAGCCAGACTGCTTCCACTGGCTGGGGTTGCGCAGGTACAGCTTGTCCATCAGCAGGTACAGGCTTTGCAGGTTGTCGCGCATGGACAGCGTGGCCATGCGGTCGACACTGGTCTGGAACAGCTCGTCGGGCTTGCCGTTGCCGATCTGCGTGAGCATGTCGCGGCCCTGCTGCTGGGTGCAGGCCCCCAGGCAGGTCAGGGCGCCTGCCAGCAGCAGGCCGCGCGGGAGAATATCGAGTCGTTTTGCGGCCATCGGCACCGGAGCTGGTCAATGGCTACACCGGGGGTCGGTGTAGCCTGGCCAAGCATAGAGCGCGCAAAAGCGAAAAAGTGCAGTGGCCGCTGCCCGTCACATGGCGTGGCGCAGCATCTCCACCACCTGCGCATGCAGCGCCGGGTCGCCGCAGGCCACCACGCAGCCGCCGTGCTGTGCGGTACTGCCATCCCAGGCAGTGATCACCCCGCCGGCACCTTCGATGATCGGCATCAGCGCCTGCACGTCGTAGGGTTGCAGGCTGGCCTCGACAATCACGTCGACAAACCCCGAAGCGAGCATGCAGTAGGCGTAGCAGTCGCCACCATAACGCATCAGCCTGGCCTGGCCGGCCACGTGCTCGAAGGCAGCCTTGCGCGCGGCGCTGTCGAACATGTCTGGTGTAGTGCACATCAGCGTGGCCGCCGACAGGTCGGCGCAGGCCCGGGTTTTCAAGGGCGTACCGCTGCGCCATGCACCTTCGGGGGTACCGACGAAACGTTCGCCGGTGAACGGCTGGTTCATCACCCCGATGACCGGGCGTGTGCCATCGTTGAGCGCAATCAGCGTGCCCCACAGCGGCAGGCCGGTGATGAAGGCACGGGTGCCGTCGATCGGGTCGAGCACCCAGGTCAGCGGGCTGCTGCCAACGGCTGCGCCATGCTCTTCGCCGAGGATGCCATGCGCCGGGTATCGCGCCTGGATCAGCTCACGCATGGCATCTTCGGCGGCCTTGTCGGCCACGGTCACCGGGTCGTACAGGCGCCCGCCCTTGTCTTCGACGTCCAGGCTGGCGCGAAAGTACGGCTGGATCGCCATGGCCGCGGCATCGGCCAGCTGTTCGGCGAAGGCGCGAAATTCGCCGGTCTGTTCAGCGCTCAGGGACATGGATCAGGCCTCAATGCTTGGGAAAGGCACGCATCATACCCGACTCCTCGCCCGTTGCATTTACTGGCCGGCTGTCCCAAGCTCTGCCTTCCCGCCGCCACGGACTGCCCGATGCCACGCCGCCCGCTTATCCTGATCGCCCTGTTGCTGCTGATCCTGGTGCCAGGCGTGCTCGCTTACCTGTGGCGGACCCCGCAATCCACCACGCCGGCGCTGCCGCCGCACAGTTACGCCAAGGCCCTGCGCCAGGCCCATGAAGGCCAGCCGGGCGCCGCGCGGGTTTTGTACCAGCAACTGCAGCGTAACGACCTGCCGGCGATTCGCCGCGCCGCCCTGTACGCCGAATTGCCCAACTACCCGTCACCCCAGGCGCTGAAACTGGCAAAACAGGATCTTGAACAGAGCGATCCTCTGGTGCGGCGCGCCGCCATTGCCAGCATCCGCCGGCTGTTGCCGGCCGCCCAACGCAGCCTGGTGCTGGGGCCGTTGCTCGACGATGACGAGCAGAGCGTACGCTTTGCCGCGGTGGACGCGTTGCTCGGGCTCGACCCGGATGCCATCGGCCTTTATTTCGGCCCGCTGCAGCAAGCGCTGGAGCAGTACCAGCAAACCCTCGAACAACAACCCGACGACGCCGACGCACAGATTCACCTGGCGCGCCTGTACATGCACGAGCAGGCCTATGACGCCGCCGGCGCAGCGCTCGCCCGTGCCCTGGCGCTGGCCCCCGAAAACCTGGACGCCCTGGCGACCCAGGTGCGCCTACTGGAACGCCAGGGCCACCACGACACCTCTCGCGAGGTGCTGCGCAAGGCCTTGGCGCTTAGCCCGGACTCGGCCTTCCTGCAGTACCAGCTGGGTTTGTGGCTGACCCGCCACGACCAGCACGAATACGCCCTGCTGGCACTGTCGCGCGCGGTCGAGCTGGAGCCGGAGAACAGCGACTACCGCTACACCCTTGCCGTCACCCTGCACCAGCTGGAGCAGGTGCAGGCCGCGCAGCAACAACTGCAGACGCTGCTCAGCCGCCAGCCCGCCAACCGCCGGGCGCGGGTACTGCTGATCGAGTACTGGAAGGAGACCGGGCAACTGCAGAACGTCCAGGTACTGCTGGCCGAGCTCGAGCGCCAGAACCCGGACGACCCGTTGCTGCAACAAGGCCTTTGACACCTTCCACAATCCGGTTGAACCCCTGGCCCGCGCAGAAGGTCCAGTGATAGGAGAAGGAAGGCGGTAACGCCATCTCGGCGTGCCCATCGTCACAGGAGAATGCTCTTGGCCGCATGCCTGGCTGTGGAAGAACGCGCCCTGGTCCTGGCGCCTGCCCAGGTGGGGACAAGCACCTGCAGATTACTCCGGCAAGCCGGCATCCACAGCCGCCGCACCGCCGATGTGGGGCGCCTTGGCCGCTGGCTCAGTGAAGGCGCAGGGTTGCTGGTGGTGATCGAACAGGCGCTGCCGCGCAACCAGCAATCCGCCCTGCACCGCTACCTCGAGCAGCAGCCTGGCTGGTCCGACCTGCCTGTGGTGCTGCTCACCAGCCGCGCCGAGGCCGACACCAGCGCAGTGCCAGGCAACCTGCTGCCCCTCGCCCCACCCTACCCTGACGAGCAACTGCTGAGCCTGGCACTGTGGGCGCTGAGGGCTCGCCGCCGGCAATATCAGGCGCGAGACCTGTGCGAACAGCTCGAAGCCCTGGCCCGGCAACAACAGGCCGACGACCAGGCACTGCAGCAAACACGCAAGATGGAAGCCATCGGTCAACTGGCTGGCGGCGTGGCCCATGACTTCAACAATCTGCTGACCAGCATCGGCGGCAGCCTGGAGCTGATCGACAAACGCCTGCGCCAAGGCCGCAGCGAGGGCCTGGAACCACCCTTGCGCCTGGGCCAGCAAGCCGTGGCCCGCGCGGCCCTGTTGACCCATCGTCTATTGGCGTTCTCCGCTCGCCAGTCACTGCAGAGCCAGGCAATCGACCTGCGCACGCTGCTGGCACCCGATGCCCTGGCCGCCAAGCTGGGTACCGGCATCGAGCTGCAGGTGCGCCTGGCCACACAACTGTGGCAAGCCAGCGCCGATGGCGAGCAACTCCAGGCGTCCCTGGACAACCTCTTGCTCAACGCCTGCGAGGCCATGCCCAGCGGCGGAGTGCTGACTATCGAGGCGGACAACGTCCAGGTCGCCAACGGGCAGCTCGCCAACGTCGGCCTGGCGCACGGTGACTATCTGTGCCTGAGCATCCGCGACAGCGGCCAGGGAATGTCGCAAGCCACCCTGGAGCATGCCATCGAGCCGTTCTTCACCACCAAGCCGACTGGCCAGGGTGTCGGGCTCGGGCTATCGATGGTGTATGGCTTCAGCAGGCAGTCACGGGGTTACCTGGCGCTCGACAGCCAGATCGGCAAAGGGACCCAGGTGCGCCTGTATCTGCCACGCCATACCGACAGCCCACCACCGCTCAAAGCCGCTGCCGTGCAAGCTGCCGGTGATTGCCAGGACATCCTGCTGGTGGAGGACGACCCGGATGTGCGCGAACTGGTCGAACGGAGCCTGCTCGAAGAAGGCTACCCCTGCCGTGCAGCGCAAAATGCCAGTGAAGCGCTGCGCTGGCTGCATTCGGCACAGCCATTCGGTTTGCTCATCAGCGACGTCGGGCTACCGGGCATGAACGGCCGGCAATTGGCGGAAATCGCACGTCGCCTGCGCCCCGGGCTGCCGGTGCTGTTCATAACGGGTTTCGCGCAAACCGCGATGGCTCGCGATGCATTTTTGGCCACAGGGATGCAGTTGTTGCGCAAGCCTTTCGCTCTGGAGCAGTTGCGCAAGCAGGTCGCGCGAATGCTGGTGGCGCCCTGAGCCGGATCAGGCCTGCAGCATGCGGTCGACTTGCATGACTAGGCTCTGCAGTGAAAACGGTTTGAGCAGCAAGGCGGTACCAGGCTCGTCGAGCAGTTGCTGCTCCACCGGATCCGCAGTGTAGCCAGTGATGAACAGGACTTTCTGATCGGGATTGATCATGCGCATCGCCCGGGCCACCTGACGCCCGTTGAAACCGCCCGGCAAGCCGATGTCGGTAATCACCAGATCGAATGGGCCGGCATGACGGTACTGCCCCAGCGCGCTGTTGGCATCGGTCACATCGCACACCTCGAAACCGCGCTCGACCAGTATTTCCTTGATCAACCCGCGCAGGTTGAGCTCGTCATCGATCAACAGTACACGCTCGCCCTGCCTGGCCTCCCTTGTGATCATCGGAGCTTCGGGTATCGGCTGGCTGCCCGTATAACGAGGGAACATCAGCACGACCTGGGTGCCGTGCTGCAGCCTGGACTCGATCCACACCTGGCCACCGGACTGGCGCACGAAGCCATGGACCATGGGCAACCCCAGGCCCGAGCCCTGCCCGAGGGGCTTGGTGGTGAAAAAGGGCTCGAATGCACGCGCTTCATCTTCAGCCGACATGCCATGGCCATTGTCCTCGACCTGGACCATCACATAGTCGCCCGCCGGCAGCCCGGCAGTCGCGTCGGCCAGGCGCTCGTTGCTGGTACGGATCGACAGGCTGCCCCGCCCCAGGCAGGCATCGCGGGCGTTGGCACACAGGTGCAGCAAGGCGTTGCGCAGTTGGTCGGGGTCGAGCTGGACGGGCCAGGGGGCGATGTCCAGCTCCCAGTGCAGGTGCATCTCGGCGCCGGTGCACTGCTCGAGCATCGGTTGTGCCTTGCGTATCAGCTGGTTGATGTCCAGTGGGTTGGGCGACAACGGCTGGCTGCGGGCGAATGCCAGCAAGTTCTGGGTCAGGCCGATGGCCCGCTGGGCGCATTCGCGGGCCATCTGCACGTAGCTGTCCAAGCGCTCAAGCCGCCCCTGGGCCAGGCGCCGCTCAAGCAGCTCCAGGCTGCTGCCGACCCCGGACAGGACGTTGTTCATTTCATGGGCCAGGCCGCCTGCCACCTTGATCACCGACTCCATGCGCTGGCTGTCGCGCACTGCTGCTTCGGCCATGCGCTGGACGGAGTGGCGCTCCTCGGTGATGTTGTGGCCAATCAGGATCGGCAGCGCCTGGCCCGATACAGCATGCCAGCGTAACCAGCAATAATGCCCTTCACCCTGGCGCACGCGGGCCTCGAAGGCCGGGGTGTCATGCCCCTGCATCAGTGCCATCAGGGCCAACCTGGCCTCGGTACGCTCGGCTGGGTGGATCAGCTCCAGCAGCGGGACCGGTGTTTGCTGCTCATCCGTCCAACCCGACAACCGATGCCAGGCCGGATTGGCCAGGCGCACGCGCAACTCGGTGTCGAGCATCAACATCACGTCGGGCGACAACTGCCAGGTGTGCTCACTCTCGGCCATGTAGCGCGAAAGTTGTGCCTCGAAAGATTGCGCCAGCTCGCGCCATTCGCGGGTGCGTTCGACACTGGCGGTGGTTTCGACCAGCGCGTGCAGGAACCCCGCCACCGCGCCCTGGTCGTCGCGGATGGGCGAATAGCTGCAGGTGAACCAGGCCTGGAAGGGGCGCCCGTCGCGGTTGACCGTCAGCAGGCTGTTCTCGGCCAGGCTGCCGTGCCCTTCCAATGCCTGGAAAACAGCAGCCCCCATCTCGTCCCAGGCCGTCGCCCAGAGCGTGTCGAAACTGTCGCCCAGGGCATGGGCGCGCTCGCCCAGGGGGACGGGATAGGCCTCGTTGTGAATCACCGTCAGCGCCGGGCCCCAGACCAGGGCACAGGGGTAAGCAGAAAGCAGCAGCATGTCGACGGCGATGCGCAAGGCCGGCGGCCATCGTGTCAGGGGCCCCAAAGGCGTTGCTTCCCAGTTGAAGCTACTGATCTGGGAACGTCCCACGCTTTCGGCGCTCGAAATCGGCGCCAGGTGAATCATCTGCGCATCCCCTTGCGCAGCATGGTCAGCGGCCAATGTCTTCATTCCACAGTTGCGGCTTGGCCTCGATGAAATCACGCATCATCTTTTGGCAGTCCTCATCGTGGCGCACGTCCAGCGCTACGCCTCGGCTGGCCAGCAACTGCTCTTCGCCAAGAAAAGTGGTGTTTTCGCCGATGATCACCTGCTTTATCCCATACAGCAGGATCGCGCCACTGCACATGGCACAGGGCGACAGGGTGGTATAAAGCGTGGCCTCCTTATAGACACTGGCAGGCTGCCGACCGGCGTTTTCCAGGGCATCCATTTCACCATGCAGGATGGCGCTGCCTTGTTGTACCCGGCGGTTGTGGCCACGGCCGATGATCTTGCCGTCGTGCACCAGCACCGAGCCAATTGGAATGCCGCCTTCCGCCAGCCCCTTGCGGGCTTCGTCGATGGCCGCTTGCATGAATTTGTCCGTTGTCATGGTGACTTCCTGGCTGCACATGATTGGATCGAGACTAGCACAGTGCCAGCCGGCGATGGCGCCACGCCCAGCGACGGCTATGCTCAGAGGGTTTTTCCCCTTCGCCGGGCAACCGGCCCCCTCGGGTTGGATGGGCATGCGCACATGAACAAGAAGATCCTGGTCGTGCTGACCAATACCGCCAAGTACCCCAACATCAAACGCGCCACAGGCCTGTGGCTGGGTGAAGCCGTGCATTTCGTCGACCCCGTGCAGCAGGCTGGCTTCACGGTCGACTATGTCAGCCCGGCGGGCGGCTACGTACCAATCGACCCGCACAGCCTGCAAATGGCCCCGGACCTTGACTGGCAATGGTACGACGACAAGGCCTTCATGAAGCGCCTGGGCGCCACCCTCAGCCCCGGCGAAGTCAAGGCCGAGCAGTACAGCGCCATCTATTACACCGGTGGTCATGGCGTGATGTGGGACTTCCCCGACAACCAGCCGCTGCAGGACCTGGCGCGGCGCATTCACGAACGTGGCGGGGTTGTGGCATCGGTCTGCCACGGTGCCGTGGGGCTGCTGAATGTGAAACTCAGCGACAACACCCTGCTGCTCAGAGGTCGGAAGGTGACTGGCTTCTCCAATACCGAAGAGAAACTGGCAGAGCTGGACAAGGAGGTGCCGTTCCTCACCGAGAACGAACTCGGCGCACGAGGTGGTGAGTACCAGAAAGCGGAGGATGTGTGGGCACCCTTCGTGGTTGAAGACAAAGGCCTGATCACCGGGCAGAACCCGGCGTCCACTGCGGGCGTGGCTCAGGCGGTGCTCAAGTTCCTGGGCAAAGCGAAG